>NZ_JBAKAZ010000005.1:0-104510 GCF_038155185.1 Psychromonas aquatilis | reverse complement strand
TCTCCTGCGAAAGCGGAAGAAAACCTTAATTTAATGTCCGGAATTAGTTGACCACTACATAGAGACCGTGTTAATAGATCCCTCAAGTGCAACTGAGAGAGCGATAACTCTGTTAGTGCTAGATCTTTCCTGAGCTTCTATAGATGAAATCTGTTGGCGCATAATCAACTCCGTTAACTCGATTATACCGTCAATAGAAGAGGCTTCTTCATCTTTACAAAACGAACTTGCCCACTCTAAGCTTGAAGTTGAATGACTTAATGCACGCTCCCAATTTCTTTTATGAAGTTCAATATCACCAGCTAATTTTTGTAAATCACTATGGGCAATAGTTCCCCTTTTGATACGACTATCCCAAAGAGTTGATTGACTATAAACTTCAAAATCTTGGAGCAATTTATAATATGCTTTCTCTAAAGTAACAATAGCCTCATATCGTTGTGAATGTGCAAATTGCTCTTTCCAAGTATTTAACGTTTTGTAAGCATGATAAGCAGCGAAAGCAGCAGCAAATCCGCCAATAATTGTGCCTAATGCAGAAACTACATCAGTCCATTTGACACCTACAAAATAATCACCAAAAGATGTACAACCTATTAAGAAACCTGCATTAGCAGTAGCAAGGGTATACATCGCAATAACTGCCCACCCTGTAATTTTCACATGAACCTCCAAAGGCGACACTGGCACATAACGCCGCGTTAAGCGGACTAAAATTGTGGGTTATAATGTGTAGCGGAGCGAAACATAACCCACTGTTTTAGTTCCGTTTTAAACGCCTTGTTATGTTTTTATTAAACCTTCAATTTCAGTAGGATCTTTTAGATACATTTGAACCATTTCCAATTCATCCAAGCCTTCATTACTTAAACCAATATCTTCTCGTAAAGCTTTATATAATTTATCAATGGCTCTAAATACCGTAATGTTGTCATCTTCTTCTGTACTGCTTTTTCGATACTCTAAAAATGCGAGTATGACTTTTGGACCACCCCAAAGTAAAATTCCATTTTGAAATTTTTCAAATTCATCCAAGACCTTTTGCATTGAAGGTTTCTTTTTCTTATTTTCGGCATTAGTACCTTGCATAAAGGAGGATATTAGCTCTAAGAAATCATTGTATATTTCTACTTTACGTTGGCGATGAGCCTCATCAATTTCTCTTTCACCAATCTTCTTTTGTACTAATAATTCTCTTTCACTAATTCTTTTTTGAACTAGAAGCTCTCTGGATTTATGGCGAGAGTGATTTACCAGTGCAATCACAACACCTGTTGTTAAAGAACCAAAAGCAGCAATAATAGCAACAACAATTTTAACATCGGTATTATTAAGTGATTCAAACGCAATTTCTGCGATTGACCAAAGCGACATGCCAACTAAAACCCCAATTAAAGAAGGGATAAATTTCACTGGTAACTTCATGATATTACTCACCACTCTGAAAAAAACATAACACCGCGTTAAGCGGACAAAAATTGTGGGTTAAAATGTGTAGCGAAGCGAAACGTAACCCACTGTTTTTGTTCCGTTTAAACGTCTTGTTACGTGTTTACAGCGTAGGATAAGACTGTTTTTCATTGTGTGATTGATAATCATCTTCCCAAATAAGCCTCACAACATGTTTCCGTTTAGTTTGATGATGAACAAAGGCAATGAGTTCTACAGATTGATGCCTTTCTAAACTTTCCAGTGGAAATTTATCCGTTAATTCAGAATCGTCAATTACATCATTTCCTTCCGGAAATTCTATTCTAACATTCTTAGCTGTAGCAGAGCCTTTATTCCATATTTTAAGTCTATATTTGCTACTTCCTAGTTTTATAAAAGAAGCACTAAGATCTGCTCTTTTTTCTTTTAAAGCATCTTCGCTTTCTTTTTCTAGTAGAAGGTTATTTAGCTTTTCTTGGCTCTCAACTAATGTCTTCTGTTTTTTATTAAAACTGACTGTTTGCCAAGTTGCATAACTTGATAAAAGAAACGCAAGCCCAGCGATTAAGTCACCAGCATCGATTGAAAAAGACATTATTTAAACCTTATATTTTTACTTCCAGAAAATGATTTTTTCAAAGATTTTCGTAACTCGTTGACTAAATCTTTTGTTACTTCATTCTTGATTTCAGAAAGATGTTCATCGATATTCTCGCTGTTTTCTTGAAGAAGTTCATCTTTATTGAATTCTCGCTCGCAAGAAGCACAGGTCATTATTTGAATAGCTTCATCAACACCTTCATCATATGAAAAATCTTTACAGCCACATGTAGGACACTGCAAACTTATGCTTCTATTGTACTTATCAGATTTCATTAATAACTCCAGTTTACGAAGACACGTAACGCCCTGTTAACAGGCAAAAAATTGTTGGCTAAAATAGCGACGAAGGAGCAAAAGCCAACTGTTTTTTGTCCTTGTTTAACAGCTTGTTAGAAGTTTATTACGCCATATAATTACATACAGAGCACTTCCATTCTCCGAAGTCTCGGAAACTTGCAGGCAATGCACTTAAATAAATAGGTTTAGCTTTAGTTGTACAGTTTGGGCAAGTAGATTTATCAGGGTCTACTTTAGCTGTGACTCCAAAATTTGAATTACCCGACTCACAATTAGATTTCCATTTTTGGATAGCACCATTTAAAGCAGAGTCCATAGACCATGTTGCAGAAGTAAAATCTACTTCGTGAACAAAAGCATTCATAACACCACGATCGAAAACGCCACGAGACACATTTTTGTGATGAAACATAATTAAAGGGATACCTTTGGAATATGCTAAAGCTGCTTCAATATGATTCCACTCGGTAGGAAGAGACAATTCAGATTCAAGGTCGTAGTCTTTTATTTTTCCTTTTGAAATTGATATTTGAGGGTAACCAAGAACAATAGCTCCCTCACACTCATCCATTATTTCGATCACTTCATCAAGAGGAGCTTTACTAGGATAATCACTGCTACCCAATGTTCTCGGTGTTAACCCCATATTAGTCAATGTTGTTAAAAACACCTCTAATCCAGCATCAAACTCAGGAGAAACCCAAGTAGGTCGACTTACGAATATGTGCACAATGCTCTCCTAAACTTCTAACAGTTTATTAAACCGAAAAATTCCATATTTCAGGTGGAAATACAGAATATATTAATTTGTTAAAATTAACATAAAAATGCCTTTATCGTACATAAAATCAAACAATTAATATTTTTAATCAAATTACTGTCATGTGGATAGGTAGAAAAAGTCCGCATTAACAACAAAAACATGGAATACCGCCTACACTGTATATAAAAACATATGAAAAAATTAAAGGAGAGAAATAAATGAAGTCTCCATTTTTAAATGCTGTAGCAGAAAGCATGCGAGTTAAATTCTATGCTGAAAAATCTATTAAGGCTTATTTATATTGGATTAAATTTTATATTTACTTTAATAATAAAAAACATCCCTTTGAGTGCCATGATCATGAAGTAGAGTCCTTCCTTTCATATCTTGCCAACACAAAAAAAGTTGCCCCCAAAACACAAGCCTTAGCACTAAATGCACTAGTGTATTTGTATCGCGAATTTTTAGATAAACCGTTAACGTTAAAGCTTAATTTTAAAAGGACGAATACACAGCCAAAACTACCTGTAGTATTAACACTTGAAGAAATGAGTTTATTACTGAGTTCTCTACCTAGCTCAGTAACATTACCTTGTTACCTTCTCTATGGTAGTGGATTAAGATTAATGGAAGCAGTTAACTTGCGAATTCAAGATATTAACTTTGATTATTTATCAATAAATATTTGGCGAGGAAAAGGAGGAAAGCACCGCAGCGTCACATTAGCACCAGAGTTAATAGAGCAATTACAAAATCAGATTGCTAAAGTTAATTTATTTTATCAGCAAGATATGCAAAGAGTCGATTTTCAAGGAGTTTATTTACCACATGCATTAGCAGGAAAATATCCAAATGCTGCTAAAGAATTAAAGTGGCAATATTTATTTCCTTCTTCACGACTCTCATTTGAACCTGGTACAGCAAACTTAAGACGGCACCATATTCATGAAAGTAATATACAAAAAGCAGTAAAAAATGCAGCACGTCAGTTAAACTTTGATAAACAAGTTACTTGCCATACTTTGCGCCATTCTTTTGCAACACATCTATTACAACGCGGTGCAGATATTCGCACGGTTCAAGAACAATTAGGACACTCAGATATCCGTACCACACAAATTTATACTCATGTATTACAGGCTGGGGCAAATTGTGTAAGAAGTCCCCTATCAGATTTAATGTTCGATAAAAATTAAAGTAAAATAAGTTTAATTGTTTTATAAAAATATATGCAGCCATTTATTTTTAGTTTCAAACTAACACATGCTTATTTTCATAAGCTTCAGCAAGTAAAATTAGTTTTTCAATTTCATGGCCTTCTTGTGTGTTTGGAACTGCATCAAAGATATGCTCAATACTCTTCATCACTATTTTGTATTCAGTTTCCGACAACTCAGTTCCAAACTCATCAAATGATATAGGAGCTAGCTCATCATCATGTGCATTATGTGGTGTAACTCCTTCTAATAACTTTTTTCAGACAAAAATTTCTTACTCGTCATCCCACCTTCTCACTGCATTAAGTCAACCTAAACACGGCTCTTTTTTATTTGATTGCAATATATTGATCCATACTTTTTGCACCACTGACGAATCGTTTCATAATTAACAATGATAGATCTGGCCACAAGCAATTCTTCAATATCACGAAAGCTAAGTGTAAATCGATGATAAAGCCAAACTACGTGACTGATGATTTGGGCAGGATAACGATAACCTGCATAGATATTTAAATTTTTCATCAGCAGATTATCGCACAATAGATTGAGGGGTTGTTAAGTTGACAGTACCGACAGTCCGACCTTACTAAACGTTAAAGGCCTACACTACGCTGCATACTCTGTGTCCATGAGGCTTTAAATGCACTATCCCCAGCAAATAACTTATAAAGCTCTAACTCATCTTTTCGCCTTGCCAACATGACTTCTTTAAGCATTTTTTCAAACGCTAATTCTCGGTTATGCGGATCAGGATTGTTTTGGTATTTAGCTTCAAAATCTGGGTGTTTTTTCACACTTTCGGCAATATTAATAAACTTAACTTTCTGTTCTTCAGGAGTTGCACTCCAGCCTTGAAACCATCTTTCGTTAAAGTTCTTAATGATCTCGTCTAATGGGTCTTTTTCATCATCGCCGCCGTGAGCACCACGAGGGTTTGGATTTTGAGGATCTAATTCAGTTCCACCATCATCTAAGCCAATGCCGTAGTTTAGTTTTACACGCTGTAAACCGTAAGAGCTTAAATCAACGGAATCTAATAATGCATCAAGTTTTTCTGTATCAGGATCCTTAACAACTAACTTAGGAATTAAGAACTTCAGGAACCAAAACAGCTTTTCCCACGCAACAATTTCATATGGCATGATTGAAGCCATCTGCCCATAAATTTTTACAAATTGTTTAGCTTTTATTTTAAAATCGACCTTATCATCATCTTCTAGGTCTAATTCAAAATTAAAACGATTAGCCGCAGTATCAATTATTGGGCTCAACGTTTGCGCGTCTTCATTATCAAAATAGCGTTTAACAAAATCTTCAACTTCGTACCATTCATAAATGCCAATGTCATCCATCGCATCTTTTAGCTCATGTAATACATTTATATCGGTTGCTTCAGATAAAGTTGTTGAAGTATAAAATGGGTCAAATGCTGTTTTGATTTCATCAACACTATTAAAAAAATCGAGTACAAATAAATCCTCAGTCTTTTTACCAAGCTTTGGTGCAGAGCGGTTTAAACGAGATAATGTTTGTACACAAAGTACGCTAGCTAATTTTTTATCTACATACATAGCGCACAGTTTAGGTTGATCAAAGCCTGTTAGGTATTTATTAGCAACAACTAACAGGCGGTACTCATCGGTATCGAACTTATCCTTGGTTTCACTTTCGGCAAAGCCGTTCATTTCAGCTTCAGTATATTCAATGCCATCAACTTCTTTGGTGCCAGAAAATGCTATCGCTATTTTAAATGGGCTACCTTGAGCTTCTATCACTCGCTTTAATGCTTTGTAATAGCGAATAGCTGTAACAATATTTTGTGTAACAACCATACCTTTCCCTTTACCACGTAGTTTTTTAGTGTTCACTACTTGCGGAATAAAATGCTCAAGCATAATTTCAGCTTTGGTGTCTATGGTCTGTTGGCTGGTTTCAACGTAGGCACGTAAACGTTTTTGCGCCTTTTTAGTATCAAATTCAGGATTGTCTTGAATTGACTTTTCTATTTCGTAATAACTTTTATAGGTAGTGTAATTGGCAATAACATCAAGAATGAAACCTTCTTCAATGGCTTGCTTCATTGAATATAAATGAAATGGCTTAAAACTACCGTCTTCTTGTTTTTGACCGAATTTCTCTAAGGTAGAGTTTTTAGGTGTTGCAGTAAAAGCTAAATATGAAGCATTGCCACGCATCTTGCGTGAGCGCATCGCTTGCAATACTTTATCTTGTGCATCATCTGCTTCCTCTACTTCAGTTTTACCCATCACTCTGTTCATATTGTCATGGGCAGAGCCTGACTGAGAGCTATGTGCTTCATCAATAATGACCGCAAAACGTTTACTACTTAAATCACTGATGCCATCAATAATGAATGGAAATTTCTGAATAGTGGTAATGATTATTTTCTTGCCATTTTCTAAGGCAGATTTAAGCTCAGATGATTTAAATGCAGGAGCAACAATATTTTTAACTTCAGAAAATTCTTTAATGTTATCTCTAAGTTGCTTATCAAGTAATCGTCTATCAGTAACCACAATCACTGAGTCAAATAGTGGTTGCTCTATGCCCTTGCTACCTTGAATATCAGGACTAGCTGGATACGTTTCTATTAACTGATAGGCAGCCCATGTAATAGAGTTCGACTTACCTGAACCAGCAGAGTGCTGAATTAAATAAGTGTGACCAACACCATTAGTTGAAGCATGCTCAATTAAACGGCGAACAACATCCATCTGGTGGTACCGAGGAAAGAATAAGGTCCGCTTTTTCAAATCATCTTTGCTACTACCATCTAAACGAACAAAGTGCTGAATGATGTTAGCAAGGCTAGCTTTAGTAAATACCTCTTCCCATAAGTAGCTCGTCTTGTGACCATACATACTTGGTGGGTTTCCCTGACCATGATTATTACCCTTGTTAAACGGCAAAAAGAAGGTACTTTTCCCAGCTAACTTGGTAGTCATATATACTTCGTCTGTATCAACTGCCATATGCACTAAACAGCGCCCAAACTGCAATAATGTTTGTGAGGTATCTCGGTCTTCACGATATTGCTTTTGTCCGTGATAACGAGCATTTTGACCAGTCCATGCATTCTTTAATTCAAGCGTTATTAACGGAATACCATTAATAAACAGCACCATATCAATTTCTTGTAATGGATTAGTTTTTGAATACCTTAATTGGCGCGTTGAGCTAAATATATTGGCATTAAAGTTCTGTTTAACAGAATCACTACTACTAGCTAATGGTGCTGGATACATAAGATTTAAATGCGCATCTTCAACACTCAAGCCTTTTTTAAGTAAATGCAAAATGCCGTGTTTTTTGATCAGTCTATCAAAACGCTCAAGTACCTTACGCTCCCAGTCATTAGGGCTGTTTTTCTTAAGTTTTTCTAATTCTTGCTCTTGAGTATTTTGTAAAAACTGCCAAAAGAACTTGGTATCAATAGCATAATGCATATCAAAGTCAGCAGGATATCCTAGCTGATACATCGTATTGTGATAGCCAGGTGCAACTTCCTGAACGCCTGATTTTAAATCTTCTAAGCACGTACCTGTTAAGTATTTTTCAATCGCAGCTTCTAACGCTTGTTCGTTTGTTTGACTAACCATAATTATTCCTTATCACCACAATGTACTGCTAACTTACTTAACATTTTTTCTGATGCTGTTTTATTTGATATTCTTGCCAATCACTTTGTTCTTTTCAATAAGGGCACTGATATTCAGGTATGGCAAATTCGCCATGAATTTCAGTGTAATCAGCACTCACAATACTCTTTTTACTGAATAACTACGCTAAGGTATAACTTGCAACTATTACTGACATGTAACATCCTTATTTTTCAATTAAATAACATTTTAGACATATAAGTTTAAAATTATATGTTGACAACCAATGGTTAATTACAGGACAATGCCCTCGCTCACCTACCATTGCGTAGAAAGAGGTGACCGTATCGCCCGGTCCATAATTGGCGACCATTCCTTTTCTTAAAACCACTCACAATTTAATAATTCAGGTTTATTTCCCTGAGTATATTCTGTGTACCATTTTTCATAAGAGTCTCTCTTATATGTCTCTGTAATATAAAAACTAGTGACTAAGAAAGAGTTCGCATTTCCCAGTTTTTGAACAATTACAACAAAGTCATGCTGATGCGCCCAAAAATATAACCTTACAGGCTTTTTACCTTTTGTTTCTTTTCGATAAAACAGTTTAATGCATGGATCTGAGTGATTTACTAGCATAGGTTTTATCCACGAAATTCTTGCCGCTCTATCAGGATCAAATGGTCTTGTTTTAATTTTCACCATTTGCTTACCTTGCTTGACGGTTTTCGACTTTTCCCTAGTGGTAATATGCCAAAATACTTCTTCTTTTCCATCACGCATCCCTTGCCCTTTGGGATCAACATAAATTTGATTATTAATATAAGTATCAACAGTAATAAAATCTTGCTCAAAAAATGGGTAAAGATGATCAAAAACATCCGGCTCATTATGCCCAGTCAAATTTAATGGAGCATTTAACATTACACGCTCCTTGGCATAAATCTGAATATATTGAACTTAGCTTCCCACGGTGGGGTATTAATATTTAATGGATAGCCGAGCCTTTGCTGCAAGTAATTAACTATTTTTTGTTTAATTTCACTACTGTGTTCTATATCCGTTCTATTTTGATAAGACACTGCACCAATCAATAAATCACAAATTTGAATCAATTGTGCCTCATATGATTGAATTACAAACGTATCTACATCTAAATGCCAGTTAGTTGAGTTTTGTAATACGCGGCAAAGTTCAGCTACTTTTTCGCCACCTAAGGTATCCATATAATCTAAATAGATTCGGTATTGACCATTTACCTCAAGAAAATCTCTTAAGGTGTAATAAAACATTTTGTAATAAAAATTATTGTGAGAACCGGCATTGTACTGGTCATGATTAAGTTTGTTTTTTTGTTGAACAACGGTTGTTTTAAACCTAAGTTCATCGGTATCAATAACAAGATCAATCAATGCTTTGTAAAACGGCCACTGCTTAGTTACCAGTTTCGTCCACTTCAGTTCATTATGATAATTGTGCTCATGGCGTAACCACTTAATGTGTTTGTTTAACTGTATGGCTTTTTCAGCAGTACAATGAAGCGCACCTAACACCATAATGTCGGCACCATCATGCTGTAGGTGGCAACTTTCATCACAGAAAATTTTGTATACTTTTTTTTCAGTCATAATCACCTATCTGCCATCAGCTCTGGTACTTTAATTTTACCTGTTACCGCACTGTTGATTAGCGTGGTTTTGTATTCTTTTAGTTTTTCTATTTGTTGAATTTGGATTTCAATACCATCATCAACTTTTCCTGACTCATTTCTAATAAACTCAACTAACTCTTGTTGCTCTTTAAGCGGTGGTAGAACTACTGGAATATTATTAATGTCAGCCATATTAAAGTGAAGCACAGTAGACCCCGACGAAAGGAAATCAATATATGTTCTACCTATGCTTGAATAAATTAATGAGATCGCAAACTCTGGAATGAGTCTTTCTCTATCAATTTTAAGCCAAACCATCCTTTGACCAAGACACAATTTCACATTGTCAGGGACAAGGCAAGCTTCACCTGCGGGAGCTTCCCTAGTTAGAAGTACGTCACCAACTTTTGGAACACCTCGGCGAGTCCATTCTGTGAACCCTTTTTCATGTGTATATTTTGCTCCAGCCATTTGTAATTTACCTCCCTTTACATTTGTCGTTCTAACAACAAAGTAATCAGTCTCATCTACAAATGGAGCAGTTTTATGCTCACAATCAATAATGCCTTTCAATGAGTGCTTAATAGGTTCGTAAGCCCAATGCTCCGGTATTTCACCAATCCAATCCACTCCAGAATCCTTCATTGGCGCATTTGGATTCAAGCCTTGAGTAACCGCTTGTTGGATGATGATTTGCTTGCGCTCTTTTAATAGCTCAATTTGCTTTTCTTTGATGGCAATCGCTTCATCAATTTGTGCTGTTTTTATATCGAGGAAGTTAGCAATGGCGGTTTGTTCTTTTTCAGAAGGTAATATAAATGGGATAGCTTTCATTCGATCTTTAGACAAATCCCATTGCCCAACACGAACACCATCTGATGCACTTCCAAAATATGAAACGTATAACTTACTTCTTATTGCCCAATTAAAGAACTCAGGATTTATAGATTTAGTAAAGTTAAAAACAAAATAAGCAGGACTAACTATACCTGTGTATTGTGATACACCATATGAGCCTTGCCATGCTTTCATTTTATTCATACCAAACTGGCCTTTTTCTAACTTTTTATAGCCGCTTAGATCGTCTGGGATGAAGTTATGATTAGAGTCTTGATTTTCAATATCTCTTTCAATTACCCCTAATTCACGGGTAATTGACAATAGAGGTAAATCTGGACAGTTTTTTATAGAAACAGGGAAAAGGCATGAGCCTAATTTAGTTAACTCCCAAGAATCGGGTACTTCGCCAATCCATTCAAATCCAGACTCT
This sequence comes from Psychromonas aquatilis, assembly GCF_038155185.1. Lineage (NCBI taxonomy): Bacteria > Pseudomonadati > Pseudomonadota > Gammaproteobacteria > Alteromonadales > Psychromonadaceae > Psychromonas > Psychromonas aquatilis. The sequence goes on along the minus strand of NZ_JBAKAZ010000005.1, from coordinate 93,655 downwards.
TTATAAGCCTCATATTTCGGCATTGAAGCTAATTCGGCCATATCACTCTCCTTGAACCTTAGACAAATCAACCCCAAGAATATCAGCTATCAAACCTTCAGCTTTTTGCTCTAGGTTAATGATGTCGGTTGCTACTTCACCCATTGCTCGTAGTGGTTTATGCTGATAGAAGTATTTATTAAAGCTGATTTCATAACCAATTTTGGTGCTGTCTAAATTGATCCATGCCTCACTCACATGCGGTTTGACTTCATCAAGGAAGTATTGGTGGATTTCACTGTTATCGCTAGCTGTTTCATAGTCTTCAAGATAAGTTAGCGGTACAGATTCAGCATCACGTAAATCTGAGTTAGACTCGTAAGTGGTGAACTCTAACTTTTTACCATCGACTTCATAATAGCCAAAATCAGCTAAATCAGTTTGTTCACAGCCTAAGTGATGTAATAATTCATCAAGTTTGTCTTGTTTGAACTTCACCACTTTCTTAATGACTTTTTCCGCATTTTCGTCATACCAACTCATAGCGTTCACTACTGTGGTGTAAAACGCTTTGCGTTTATTAGATTTAATTTCTGCCAATACATCAGCTGAAACTTGTTTAAAGCGATCTTCCACATCAGCTTTAAACAAGTTGTAATCGTTATATTCTTTGGTGATGGTTTCGGCAAGTTTGTTAGCAAGCTCAACCAGTAACTTACCGTTTTGCCAAGTATCGGTTGAGAGTAGCTTAGCTTTCGCTTTAGCGTTTAAGTTGATGTCGTTATCTTCACACCAAGCGATTATTTCTTTCTCTTTTACTTTATCGTTAGCGGTAAAAAAATCAGCTTGATAAACCTTATCGCCATATTCAGCGTAAAGGTGCTCCATTGGCTCTCGTAGTGTTTTATCAAAACGCAGCGGTGCAATAAGTTCTTCTTTAAATTGAGCACTTCGTCTGTCTGGGCGTTCAATGTTTACTTTGTAATAACCAAAGTCGTCATTATTAAATACTTTAGCGGCAATTCCTGCTGGAACATTATTGTCGTTTAATTGGCGTTCAACACTTGAAGAATCGAGGTAGGTTTGAGTGATTTCAGTAATATGCTCTGGTGAAAACTCACAGTTTTTATTACCTAAATTTTTACGTAGCTTTTTAAATAATAAGCTAGCATCAATAAGCTGTACTTTGCCTTTGCGCTGTTCTGATTTGTTATTATTCAGTAACCAAATATAGGTCGTGATACCTGTGTTATAAAATAGGTTATTAGGAAGCTGTACTATGGCATCAAGCATATCGTTTTCGATAATGTAGCGGCGAATGTTACTTTCGCCAGAGCCTGCATCACCAGTAAATAAACTTGAGCCGTTATGAACAGAAGCAATACGAGAGCCTAACGGGCTGGTAGCTGTCGATTTCATTTTGCTGACCATTTCCATTAGAAACAGCAATTGGCCGTCTGATGAACGCGGTGTGGCGTCAACAAAGCCGTCTTTAGGTAAGTTGCCCCAGTAATCTTTAAGTACTACCTGAAAGCGTGAGTCGATAACGTCTGAGCCTTCTTTAATATGCTTTTGCTCACTTGCCCAGCTTTTGCCGTACGGCGGGTTTGATAAACAAAAATCAAAGCGTTGGCCGGCAAATTCATCAGTAGAAAGCGTTGAACCTACTTTGATGTTTTTAGGATCGTTGCCTTTGATCATCATGTCTGATTTACAAATAGCGTAGGTTTCGTCGTTGATCTCTTTACCGTATAAATTAATATCACGGGTGGTGTTTTCTACTGGGTAGTTTTCATTAATAAAGTTTTGCGTTTCGGTAAGCATACCGCCACTACCACAAGCAGGATCATAAACCGTTAATGTTAGCGGTAAGTCTGATTTGATTGGGTCAAATACAAGGTGAGTCATTAACTCAATTACTTCTCGTGGCGTAAAGTGTTCACCGGCCTCTTCGTTGTTGTCTTCGTTAAATTTACGAATGAGCTCTTCAAACACATAACCCATACCTAAATTACTTAAGGCTGGCAGTTTATTACCTTCTGGATCTTCAGCTTCATCAGGCGTTAGGTTGATATATGGAGAAACAAACTTTTCTAATACATCAAGTAATACGTCTTTATTCGCCATATGCTGAAATTGAGATTTAAGATTAAAGCATTCGATAATTTCTTTAACGTTGGCACTAAAACCGTTTAGGTATTCTTCAATATTTGCCAGCAAGATTTGGCGGTTATTGGTTGCGGTTTCTTTAATGCTAGTTAATGTCCATTTAGAAGTGTTGTAAAACACATATCCTGCGGCATCAATTAACGGCGCATCATCAAGCTCTGTGGCTTCCATTTCCTCAACTTGAAATTTAACTTCATCAAGCACCGCTTTTTTAGTGGGCTCAAGTAAGGTATCTAAACGGCGTAACACCACCATAGGTAAAATTACGTCACGGTATTTTCCTCGTACGTATACGTCACGCAAACAGTCGTCAGCAATTGACCAGATAAAAGAGATAAGTTTGTTATGTGCGCTGTGATCCATTTTATTCCTAGTGGAAACGAGGCTCTCGTTTCTATTTAATGTGTTTAAATTTGTTTATAACCCGGTGTAATTGCAAGGTTTGCAATGTTCGCTAATTCTTTGTTTACATGACTAACATTACTCAGCCACAATTGATATTCCTTACCTTGAAGTGATGCATCATTAGTGCAATCAACATTCCATTGTCTAAGTAAATAACCAAGTATTGAAGCTCTTACTTCAAGGTTTGATTCGCCATTAGTCATACCATAATCAAGCTCTATTGCTTGCTTATATTTGATTGAGGGATGTGGTTTTAAAATTATCTTTACGATTTTGTTCCACTGTCGGTCACTGGCTCTTAACTCGTGACTATCTAACGCTATGCTTTCTCTATTTGATACTGCATGCTGTTTAATTTCAGACACTTTTTGTAATCGCGTACAAACAAAGTCACGAAACTCTTTCGATTTTCTATCAAATGCACGTACATGCCACCTATGACCATTATTGACGATTGCATGGGGCACTATTTCTCGTTTACTTCTCCCTGAGCTTAATGACACATATTCGCATGCAACTGCTTGTTGACTATTGATAGCGCGCATAAGTGTCGCTATCACTTCGCTTTTAGGATGAACAAGTCTAGTTGCATCAACACAATGCTCACTTGCCTGTATGCCATTAGACAAACCATCACCAAAGCCACGACAAAGCCCTGTTAATATTGCTTCAGGATTATGTTCAAAAATAGGTTCGAAAGTATCAGTGCGGTGGTAGTTTTTTGTTTGATGGAATAGTTTAAGGTTTTTTGGTGCTAGCTCGCGGTAAGCGGTTAAATCCCGAGTACAAGCAGCCAAACCCGTTTTGAAATGTTGAATGAGATCTGCACGGGCAACTTGCCCAAAATATTGAAGGCTAAAGTCGATAAATGCGAGGCGTTCCTTTTGTGCGTGAGTTAGCGAATCTAATTGCAATACATCCATTCCAATATGTAAGAAATAATTTGTAAATTTACCATGCAATCATAATGATTTCATCATCTATTTTTCACAATTTAATTATTATTTTTAAAAAGTTAGAGCATGATTTACAAAAATACTACAAATATATTGCTCACTGTAATTACTTCTCGTGTTGCTTTAGATAAGAAAGGTAATTGGTTGAATAGTTATCGATGTAGCTATATAGAAAAAGTTAAATTGTGGCTAGACTTAAGATCTTGAATCTAGACACAATTATATTAGAAACAATCTAATACAAGAAGGCATCTTGCTGCAGGCTGTTTAATCGCATCAAAAGGCGGTTCTGTAGTTCACTGACAGGGCATGTAAAATAGCTTTGGTTAAGTTCAACCAATTGCTCTAATAGCCACTGTTCCACTATTTGGATATTACTTAGGTATTCATATCCACATAGCAAAGCAACTGAGCGGTCGTGCTCAACAATATTAAGATTCTGACATATAAGTCGAGCTACGTTATAAGTTGAACTCATTAACTCCTTTGAAATCTTAATACGTTCAACCTGTAATTTCGATAAGGAGTGTTCATGTTGATCTATTTTAGTATCTATATGCTGCATCATTGGGTGGTCAACTAAACTAAGCATTTTCATCTCCTTGCTCTTCAATATAGCGTTCAAAAGCACTACCATCTTGTCTGGTTAAATTTGGCACATAACGCGAATAGACACGAAATAGCATAGTTGTAGTGCTATGTCCCATCTGTTGAGCTATCCACTCCGGTGATTCACCAGCTGCTAATAACAAGGTCGCATAGGTATGGCGAGTTTGATACGGATTGCGATATTTAAGTTTCAACCGCTCTAGCATCGGCTCCCAGATGACTCGACTAATGGTTTGATAATTAAAAGGTTTGCCATCTTTTTTACAAAATACAAATGGACCTAGATGTTGCGTCATTTTCTTTTGTACTTTTAATGCCTCAACAACACGGTCTGTTAACTGAATAATGCGATTAGAGCCATCAGTTTTAGCATCAGTCATCACCCCTCTTACAAGGCTTTGATCGATATAGATCTGTTTTTTGTCTAAATCAACTTTATTCCAATGAAGGCCATCAATTTCACCCGTTCGTAATCCAGTAAAAAAACGCACCGTGTAATAAGATTTGAAACCGTCAGGAGCGGTATTTATAAGTCGATCAACTTCATTTAAAGAGAAAGGGTCAACTTCCGTACGTTGTACTTTTAACGCTTTTATATTTTTCCAAGGTGTCGTAAACTCATAACGATCAGCGGCTTCAGCAAGCAGCATTCTTAAGGGCGTCATAATATGATTGATGCGCGATGGTGACAGTACTTTTCCTTTTCGACCCTGAACTTTGGCGAGAGCAGATCGAAAAGTTAAGATATCTTGCTTTTTGATGACGCTGATCTTCATTTTTCCAAACGCTGGAAGAATGTGAGACTCTAAGATACCTTCGATGGATTCCTTATGGCTTTGACGCCATTCAATGGCTTTTTCATTAAACCAAATGACAGAAAACTCTTTTACTGTTGGTGCATCAGCACTACCAAAATGATGAGATGCTGTTTTCTTGCGTTGATTTAACTCTGCAAATTTTTGTACTTTATTGCTATTTGGAAAATATTTAGCATATTCAAAATTTCCTAATAAAATCTCCGCTTCAATCGTTTTTAGTAAACGAGTTAAGCGTTTACGATTAGCGCTTGTATCATTTAATTGTGTTTGTTCTCGACATCGCTGATTCTGGTATCGGAAGTCTGCAACTAACTTTCCATTTCTTGTATTAATTGTTCCCATATTAACCTCACATTCCAACGATTAATGAATTTGATGAAACCCCATTTAACATCTCTTCTTCAATTCTTTCCCAAAGGTATAATATTTTTCTGCCACCAAATGGTCGGATGTAATGAACACCTTCAAACAAAACCGAATCTTTCAACTGCTCGCGGATCGTGCGTTGATCGTATTTGATACGTTCAGATAACTCTGACGTTGTCATATAGGTAATCTCCATAGTACAATCTCCTAGTAATTTAATTTGTATATTGCAGACTTTAAAAGTCTGCTGCAGAACAAATATAGCACTAAAAAAGACCTTTGCAACCTTTTTAAGTCTATAGGAGACTTTTATTTTCTGGAGAAGACTTTGCTAAAATGCCATTTATCAAAAATCATGGGTGAGAAACGTTTAAAAATGAGCGACGTTTCTCGAGATACTGGGATTAATCCAGGCACAATCAGAAGAATGTTTAATGAAACAGCGACAAGAGTTGAATTAAACGTGGTGGAAACACTGTGTAAATATCTAGAAGTTGAAGTAGGAGAACTTTATGAACTTCCAGAGAAAGGTTTAGAAAATGAAGCAGAAGAAAAAATCTGAGCGCGCTAAGGGATTATTAACCTATAGCTAGTACTAAAAATTAGTTTGGGCACCAGATGGTCACCGTTTGGTCACCGAACTTTTTTACCGAATAGTAGAAACAAAAAAACCAAGCACAAGTGCTTGGTTTTAAAGTATAAATACTTGGAGCGGGCAGCGGGAATCGAACCCGCATCATCAGCTTGGAAGGCTGAGGTAATAGCCATTATACGATGCCCGCAAAATGCATCTCGCAGCTTAAGCTACAAAGCAAAAAACAATGCCTTGCATTGTTATCTACTTACTCACTGTGACAAGTGAGATAAAATATGGTGGAGGGAGGTGGATTCGAACCACCGAAGCTTTCGCGACAGATTTACAATCTGTTCCCTTTGGCCACTCGGGAACCCCTCCAGGACTTAGATGGTGCCGACTACCGGAGTCGAACTGGTGACCTACTGATTACAAGTCAGTTGCTCTACCTACTGAGCTAAGTCGGCGCTGTCTAAGTGCCGCGAATATTAAAGAACTTGAGCGCACCTTGCAAGTGTTTAGTTAAAATTAATTGCATTTTTTTGTTTGTTTGCTTAAAAAAAAATCAATTAGTTGTTTTTAGTTTAATTATTCGCCAAACGTAACGAAATTTCACCACCAATGTAAGGTTTTATTTCTTTATCAATCTCTAATAATAAAGCGCCTTGCTCATTGATTCCGCGGCAAATTCCTCCTTGTACTTTATCTGCAACGATCAAATTAACTTGTTTGTCTAAAAAACAATCTAATTCAAACCAACGTGGTAAAAACGCAGATAATCCTTTCTCTTCATAATCGGCTAATAACGTGTGTAACTCTTTAATCAATAGACCAGAGAGCTGGTTACGGTCAATGGTTTTACCGGCAATGGAATTTAAATCTACCCACGGCTGGTCGATAAGCTTACCTTGATGGTCAGGCATTCTTACGTTGATACCTATGCCAATCACCGAATGACATACATCTGACGCCTGCGCATTTAACTCAATTAAAATACCTGCGAGTTTTTTACCTTGATAGTACAAATCGTTTGGCCATTTAAGTTGCACACCTTGTACATCCATTTTCTCAAGTGCATTAACAACAGCAATCCCAACTAATAAACTTAGCCCCGATGCTTTTTCAATACCCGCTTCTAGTCGCCAGTACATTGAAAAGTATAAATGAGAAGCGAATGGCGATACCCAATGGCGACCGCGTCTGCCTCGCCCTGCTGTTTGATATTCAGCAATACAAGTCTGGCCATTCTCTAAGTGGTCAATTTTATCGAGTAGGTATTTGTTGGTTGATTCTAATACCTGTACCACGTGTACGCTGTTGAAACCACTGATGTTTTGAATCAAAGATTGGTCTAATAAAGAAAGCGGTGTGGCACTGCAGTAGCCTTTACCAGTCACTTTATAAATATCCAAGCCAATTTCTTGTAGGGCTTTGATATAATTATTCACAGAGGTTCTTGATACACCTAGCATCAAGCCTATTTTCTCACCCGAATGAAATTCTCCATCGGCTAATAATGAGATTAATTTACTACCTTGTGCATTTAACTCAGACATTATTAACGACCTTTTGTAAGTTGGTTTCACCATCTTGATCAATGAAGCGCACTTCATGCTCCAGTAAAACAGCAAATTTTAATAGTACTTGTTCTCTCACAAACCAAGCGAGATCAATCACATCTTGCGCTGTCGCTTTACCGTTATCATTAATTAATACCAGTGCTTGTTGCATGTGTACTGCTGCACCGCCTACCTTTTTACCTTTCAGTCCACATTGGTCTATCAACCAGCCTGCTGCTAGTTTTTCCATTTGCCCTTCTTGTGGATAATGCGGCATGTCTGGGTGATGGGATAAAAGTTGTTGGCAAAATTGTTCGCTCACGATTGGGTTTTTAAAAAAACTACCAGCATTACCAATCACATTCGGATCGGGTAGTTTTTCACTACGAATCGTACATACGCTATCAAAGATCTGTTGCGCACTGACCGTTGATTCTGTTTCATCCAAACCTTGTAATAATCCGTAACGACAATGTGCTTGCCATTGTTTAGGTAGTTTCATTGATACAGACGTGATTAACGCACGATCTTTTAGCTTGCCTTTAAAGGTGCTATCTCGGTAAGCGAATAAGCAATCTTCATTCGATAGTGTGTGCGATGTGCCATCTTCGAGATCGATGTAATCAACGCTGCTACACATGTCTTTAAACTCAACACCGTAAGCGCCAATGTTTTGGACTGGTGCTGCGCCGACTATGCCTGGAATTAATGCAAGGTTTTCTAATCCATAAACGCCTTGTTCGATCGTTTTCTCAACTAACTGATGCCAGTTTTCCCCTGCGGCTACTGTTAGTAAGTGATTGTCTTGATCTTGGGTGATATCAACACCCATTAATTCTACTTTAATCACTAAACCATCAAAGTCACTGCAGAATAATGTGTTACTGCCGCCACCTAAGACCAAAATAGGTTTATTTTGTGCTTTTGTTTTTTTGATCAGTGCTAACAGTTCAGGTTGTTGGGAGAGGTTTTGAAAACGAAACAGAAGTTCTGCTTTAGCATTAATGGAAAAGCTATTAAAAGCCTTGAGAGAGCTGTTTTTTTCTATCATGATACCTCTTTTAGGCCTAGAAATAGCCATTGTAACTTTCATCATCAGAAAGTATTTATATCAAAAATGAATGATTAGTTTACCTTATCAATCACTTGAAACAAAGAACTTGGACATTAGATGGATATTAAGTCGTTACAGTTTTGTTTGCTAGCGAAGCAACAGATCCCTTTGGTTAATCAATTTTATAAGCAAGTCTATAAAAAGGGATTGGCCAATAAAAATGACCAAGTCTTTGTGCTAAAAGCAACTGACATTATTTGTGCTGCGCGAATCAAACAGGTACATGGCCATCACTTACTCACTGGGGTTGCCTGTGCACAGGCCCATCGTAAACAAGGTTTTGCTAGCTTATTACTGAATTATTTATTGAGTCAGCAAAAAGGGACCATTTATTGTTTCCCCTACCCTCACTTACAAAGGTTTTATGAGCAACAGGGGTTTCAGTTAATCACAGCGGACTTATTACCAGTAGCGCTTAGAGAGCAATATCAACGCTATAACAGCCGCAAACCGCTGTTATGCATGATGATTAAAAGTCGCTTAAAAAGCACAATAGCACCGATTGAGACTGAATAAGTACAATTAAAGGCCACACGAAGTGCACACACTAAAAAGGAGCAATAATGCTCCTTTTTTATTCTCTGTATTATGATTAATGCTTATTCAAATAATGTTAAAAAGCTTTCATAACCTTCTTTTGCTAAATCTTGTTTTTTGATAAAACGCAGAGAAGCAGAGTTAATACAGTAACGTAATCCTGTTGGTGCTGGACCGTCATCAAATACATGGCCAAGGTGGGAGTCTGCTTCGGCGCTTCTCACTTCAGTACGTTGAGAAAACAATTTAGTATCGACCTTTTCAGTCAAGGTAATGTCTTCGATAGGTTGTGTAAAGCTTGGCCATCCACAATGCGCATCAAATTTATCAAGAGAACTAAACAAAGGTTCACCAGAAACGATATCAACGTAGATACCTTCCTCTTTGTGATCCCAATACAAGTTATTAAAAGGCGGCTCTGTGCCCTCCTGTTGAGTCACTTTATATTGCATCTCATTTAACGTTTGTTTTAACTCGGTATCAGATGGTTTATTAAATTTACTCATAACTTCCTCTTTATCAGTGTCCTTTGATAGTACGGTGTTTTTGATAAAAATAAAACACCATAAACACCCGTGATCGGTTCTCGGTTATTAAAATAAGCGCTTGACGACTAATTTTAAAAGCGTAACTTTTATATCAAATAACCAATTGGATAAATTGATGCCGCTATTAACAATACACTTACAAAGGTCGTTGCTAAGTTTTTTTAGCATACGGGTCTCGAGTGTTTGAATCGCATCAATTCACGTCATTAAACCCGCCCATTGCGCGGGTTTTTTTATCGCTATAAAAAGGGAGATATTATGTCGAATCAAGTCATGATTTTTGATACTACTTTACGTGATGGCGAACAAGCACTGAGTGCGAGTTTAACCGTTAAAGAAAAACTACAAATTGCGTTTGCCCTAGAGCGTTTAGGGGTCGATATCATGGAGGTTGGCTTTCCCATTTCATCACCGGGCGATTTTGAATCGGTACAAACTATCGCGAAAGAGATCAAAAACAGTCGCGTTTGTGCCCTCTCCCGCGCTCTAACTAAAGATATTGATGCCGCTGCTGAAGCACTTAAAGTTGCGGAAGCCTTTCGTATTCATACTTTTATTTCAACTTCCACTATTCATGTTGAAAGCAAACTAAAACGCCAATTTGACGATGTGTTGGAGATGGCGGTAAAAGCGGTGAAATACGCTCGTCAATATACCGATGACGTTGAATTCTCATGTGAAGATGCAGGTCGAACGCCTATTGATAATTTATGCCGAATGGTAGAAGAAGCGATTAAAGCCGGCGCGAAAACCATTAATATTCCGGATACGGTGGGCTACACTTACCCAAGTGAGTTTGGTGGCATTATTCAATCTTTATTTAATCGTGTTCCTAATATTGATCAAGCAACTATCTCGGTACATTGTCATGATGACCTTGGGATGTCCGTAGCAAATTCAATTACTGCCGTAGAGCATGGTGCTCGCCAAATTGAATGTACCATGAACGGTATTGGTGAACGTGCAGGGAACTGTTCGCTGGAAGAGGTCGCGATGATTTTACATACGCGCCAAGCAAAAATGGGTTACCAAACTAATATTAACCCAGTAGAAATTGCCCGCACCAGTCAACTGGTTAGTCAAATCTGTAATATGCCAATACAATCTAATAAAGCGATTGTGGGGTCTAATGCTTTCTCTCACTCCTCAGGCATTCACCAAGATGGTGTATTAAAAGCGCAAAATACTTACGAGATAATGACGCCTGAAAGCGTTGGCATCTTAAAGAATAAGTTGAATTTAACTTCTCGCTCGGGTCGTCACGTTATTCAACATCGCATGCAAGAGCTGGGTTATCGAGAAACTGACTTTGATTTAGAAGAGTTATACGCAAGCTTTTTAGCCTTAGCGGATAAAAAAGGCCAAGTATTTGATTACGACCTTGAAGCCCTAGTCTTCTTTAATCAACTTGAGAACGAAAGCGAACAAGAACATTACGTCTTATCCAGCATTAATGTTCAATCTGGCTCAGGGGTTGTGGCAACTGCTACCGTTGAGATGGAAATTGGGGGTAATAAACGTGTGGTTGAAGCGGCAACAGGTAATGGTCCTGTTGATGCAACTTACCAATGTTTAATGCGCTTATCTGGACTAGACATTGAGATGCAATCTTATAAAATCAGCAGCAAAGGTCATGGTAAGGACGCTTTAGGGCAAGTTGATATCGTCGCGTCTTACCATGGACAAAAATTCCATGGTATTGGCTTATCGACGGATATTATTCAATCATCAGCAAAAGCATTAGTGCATGTGATGAACCATATCCACCTTGCTAAAGCGGTTGAAGTGAAAAAACAAAATTTAGCGCAAGTTTAGTCAGACCAATAAAATGCATATTGTAAAAGGTGGCGATACGCTGCCTTTTATTTTTTTAAGGATATAAAAATGAAAATAGTTGTTATTCCGGTGACGCCTTTCCAGCAAAATTGCAGTTTAGTCATTTGTGAAGAAACAAGAACAGCTGCGATTGTCGACCCTGGTGGCGAACGTCAACGCATACTCAGTGCGGTCAAAAACCACGATGTAAAGGTTGATAAAATCATTCTAACTCATGGTCATTTAGATCATGTTGGCGATACACAGCCCTTAGCTGATGCATTAGATATCCCGATTATTGGTCCTGAAAAAGAGGATGACTTTTGGTTATCGCAATTGGAAATGCAATGCACTATGTTTGGTTTTCCACACACTAAAAGCTTTGCACCAACGCAATGGTTGGCAGAAGGTGATGTTGTAGAAGTCGGTAATATTAAGCTAGACATTTTACACGTACCAGGACACACACCGGGGCATGTTGCTTTATACGATGCGCAAAGTGGACAAATCATTGTTGGTGATATTTTGTTTAATGGCGCGATTGGCCGCTCTGATTTCCCTCGCGGCGACCACCAGCAATTGGTATCTGGTATTAAACAAAAACTATTAACCTTGCCTGAAGAGACGGTGGTTTTCCCTGGTCACGGTCCAACGACCACTATTGGCGATGAAAAAAGAACTAACCCGTACTTACGATAAACCCCAAAAATACGCCCTCGGCTTAATGTCTTGGGCGCAGCTCATCTCTCATATTTACCAAGCCCCTAAGTTACTGTCACTAAAAGAACCTAGGCTAGCGCCTATCGTCAGCTGGCTTATTGTGCCATTCTATGGCTTAGAGACGATACAAGTCATGCCACTAACAGCATCTTAAATCCATGATTAACTGCATTCTGGTAGTTTGATTATTGATAACGCTGTCGGTATATTCTTATGCACTCAATTATTGTCAAAGTCGTGGCTCTGGTAGCCTCAATTATTTCAGGTATTATTGGCTATATATTGTTAATAACAGCATTCAAAACAGTCTCATTTGTCTACAATAAAGCTGTTTTATTAGAGTCTGCTACGCAGGCTTTATTTTTATTTAAAAGGAAAAGATCATGGCTAGAGAGATTTCAGAAGAAAAGCATTTAAAAAAAATGAAAGCCGTTAAAGAAAAGCAAGATCAAAAAATTGCAGCCGCTAAAGAAGAACGTGGCGTTAGCATTTTACTTGCCGGCCCAGGTAAAGGTAAAAGTAGCTCTGCTTTTGGTATGTTAGCGCGTTCTTTAGGCCATGGTCATAAAGTTGCTGTCGTACAATTCTTAAAAGGCGCAATGTCTACTGGTGAAGAAAAATTCTTTAACGCACATGAAAATGTAGATTGGTTTACTATGGGTGATGGCTTCACTTGGGAAACTCAAAATAGACAAAAAGATATTGATAGCGCACAAAAAGCATGGGACAAAGCCGCTGAATTAATGGCTGATGAGCAATATAACTTAGTTATTTTAGATGAAATCACTTACATGTTTAAATATGAATACCTTGAACTACAACCTACCTTAGATGCGTTAAAAAACCGCCCTAAAGATATGAATGTTGTGTTAACAGGTCGCGGTCCTAAACAAGAGTTAATTGATGCGGTTGATACTTACAGCATGATACTTGCAGAAAAACATGCTTTCAAAGATGGCGTAAAAGCACAAGCTGGCATTGAGTGGTAATCGAATCAGTCGTTTAAGATCAAGCTCCTAGCGTGGTTTTGAATAGAGACAAAAAAGGCTTGAAGTTAATAACTTCAAGCCTTTTTTATTACTGATATGCTAAGCCTTTAAGTTTTTAATAGCTTACTTTATACCAGAATGACGTAATAGCGCGTCGATTGACGGTTCACGCCCCATGAAGGCTTTAAATAGCGTCATTGGTGCTTCACTACCGCCTTTTTCAAGGATGTTAGTCAAGAATGAACGACCTGTTTCTGCGTTAAAGATACCTTTCTCTTCAAAACGTGAGAATGCATCTGCAGACAATACTTCAGCCCATTTGTAGCTGTAGTATCCTGCCGCATAACCACCAGCAAAAATATGGCTGAAGCTATGCTGGAAACGATTAAACTCAGGCGCTTCAATCACCGCGACTTTGGCACGTACTTCAGCTAATACTTTTTGTGCTTGGCCTTTTTCGCCCACTTTGTAGTTATGGTGCAATAGGAAGTCAAACAATGAAAACTCAAGTTGACGTACCATTTGCAGTGCGCTGTTGTAGTTTTTAGCTTCTAGCATTTTCTTTAATAGATCCGCAGGTAATGTATCACCTGTATCAACGTGTCCTGAAATTAACGCTAGCGCTTCAGGTTCCCAACACCAGTTTTCTAAGAATTGACTTGGTAATTCAACCGCATCCCAAGCAACAGCATTAATACCAGCGACGCCAGATACTTCTACTTTAGTTAGCATGTGATGGATACCATGGCCAAATTCATGGAACAAGGTCACTACTTCATCGTGTGTAAATAATGCTTCTTGATCGCCCACTGGTTTGTTGAAGTTACAAGTCAGATAAGCAACTGGTAATTGTAAATGGCCATCTACAGTACGACGACGTCCACGACAACCGGCCATCCAAGCACCACCGCGTTTATGTGCTCGTGCATATAGGTCTAGGTAAAAGCCGCCTATTTTTTCTTTTTGGCGGTTAAAGATTTCGAAGAAGCGAACATCTTTATGCCATACATCAACCTCTTTAGATTCAACAATAGTGATATCAAATAAGCGATGTACTACATCAAATAAGCCAGGGACAACTCTACTTTCAGGGAAGTAAGGACGAAGTTGCTCATCAGAGATTTGGTAACGTTGCTGCTTTAACAGCTCAGCGTAGTAACTCAGATCCCAAGCTTCGATTTTTGTTAAGTTGTCTTTTTGTTTTGCAAACGCTAACACTTCATCACGTTGTTGTTTTGCTTGATCTGTTGATTTTTCAGCTAGTTCAGTTAAAAAATCAATGACTTGATCTGGCTTATCGGCCATTTTTGTTGCTAGGCTATATTCGCCGTAATCATTGAAATCAAGTAGTTGAGCAAGCTCATGCCGCAGCGCTAAAATTTGTTCAATCACTTCGCTGTTATCAAACGCATTGGCATTTGGCCCTTGGTCTGAAGCACGCGTAGCAAACGCGGTATACACTTCTTTACGTAATTCGCGGTTTTCAGCATAAGACATCACTGCTAGGTAGCTTGGGAAGTCTAAGGTAAATAGGTAACCTTCTAGCTCTTTTTCTTCTGCTGCTTGTTTCGCTGCAGCAATCGCTGTTCTTGGTAAGCCAGCGAGTGTTTCTACGTCAGTAACGAGTTTGCTCCACGCGAGTGTTGCATCCATTACATTATTGCTAAAGGTTGACTGTAATTGTGATAGTTGTTGTTTGATTTCACCGTAACGTTTCTTTTTTTCATCGCTTAATGCAATACCGGCTAATTTAAAGTCGCGCAGTTCATTTTCTATTACTTTTTTCTGCTCACCGGTTAACTCAGCAAATTCAGGGCTATTAGCAATGCTAAGGTAAGCTTCATATAAGCCTTGATGCTGGCCAATAAAGGTTCCGTACTCTGAGAATAATCCTAGGCAAGCATCGTGTGCTTCGCGTAGTTCATCATTACTTACTACTGAGTTCATATGAGAGACAGGAGACCATAGTTTGCCTAGATGATCTTCTGCTTCATCTAGTACAGCAACAAAGTTATCCCAAGTGTAGGTGTCTAATTCTGATAATTTCTGTTCTATTAACGCTTTATTGTCTGCAATTGTTTGTTTAACAACAGGTTCGATTTCATTAATTTTCAATTGGCTGAAAAAAGGAAGGCCATCGGTTTTGGTTAAGCTTGAGTCTTTTATATTAGTCATAGCATTCGTCTTATCAAGAGTAGGAATGAATAATATGCGGGCAAAATTAAAAAATTCAAGTTATTTAGTGGCTGAACATACTTCTTTTTACTTATACAGGCCTATTAAGGGGCTTATCGGAGAGAAATCACAAAGACTTGCATTATCAAGAGGAACAACAGAAAAGCAGGAGAAAAGGGTTTAATGTATTTGTCTTTTAGCAGATGGAATAGACAACAAACGCTGTTATTAACCAAGCAACAACAGCGTTTAAAAGAGACTACTCGCTAACTTCTGGTGCTTCGTCTTCTAATTGTATTGCATCATGCTCGCCATACCACTGAGCAATTTTACGCTCTAATACATCCACGCCTAATCCTTTTAATGATGAGAACAATTCAACTTGTACATCACCTTCAAAGTTTTTCGCTTCAGCGCGCATTTTTAATAGTGTCGCTTTACGTGCGCCTTGCTTCAGTTTATCGGCTTTAGTTAATAAGGCTAATACTGGAATACCGGCATCAATTGCCCAAAAAATTAATTGCTGATCTAGCTCTTTAAATGGATGACGAATATCCATTAATACTACGAGTCCTTTAAGCGATTCACGCTCTTGTAGATATTCACCTAATGACTTTTGCCATTTAAGCTTCATTTCTAGCGGTACTTTAGCAAATCCGTATCCAGGTAAATCGATTAATCGTTTGCCTTCTTCCACTTCAAAGACGTTAATAAGCTGTGTTCGACCTGGTGTTTTACTGGTACGTGCTAAGCTATTTTGACGCGTTAAGCGATTTAAGGCACTTGATTTACCCGCGTTAGATCGCCCTGCGAATGCGACTTCGATACCCGTTTCCACTGGCAAGTGTTTATCTAGATGGCGAATATCTGGTGCACTAATTAAAAAGTGCGCTTTTTGAAAATGTATTTTTGGGTATTCCACGATATGCCTCATATGTTTGAATCGCAATATTATTACTTTTTTAAAAGAGTTGTGTAAACTACACATGCTTATTAATGGGCATTATAGCACGCTTAAAATAACAAACTTTAGAATTAAATCGGGTCATTATGAATAAACTCTTGGTCATATTGATCGCGCTATTAAGCTCCTTAAATATTGCTTATGCACAGGGTAATATCAGTGTAGGAAAAGCCAAATCCAAGCTATGCTCAACTTGCCATGGTGTGGATGGCAATAGTACTTCCAACCTATACCCCAAACTTGCAGGACAAGATGCAGCTTACCTGCTTAAACAATTACAAGCGTTTAAGAGTGGTACGCGCGCCAATTTGATCATGTCTGCTATGGCCAGTCGTCTTTCTGAACAAGATATGCAAGATATTACCGCCTATTATGCTTCGCAAACCATGAAACAGAAAAATGCCACTATCATAAAAAGTACAATCTCCCACGACTTATATATAGATGGCGATCAACAGCGGCAGATCATAGGATGTGGACGTTGTCATGGCCCTCAAGGAAATGGTCTAGCATTGGCAGGAGCACCTAAAATCGCTGGTCAGCATGGTGCTTATTTAGCATCTCAGCTGATAAGTTTTCGTGGCGGCCGTCGTAACCATTTACCCAAGGCGTTAGCATCTGACTTATCAGATCAGTTAACTGACTCTGAAATTGAACAACTCTCTGAGTATATTTCAACGCTGTATTAATCACTTAGCTACTATTAGCAAGAAGCACTCATTTATTAGATGAACCTATCTTGCCTCTCCCCATTGAAACACATGGATCCTCGATTGCTAATAGGCATATAAACCTGTTATTCTGCGCATCATTAATATCCCCAATTTAAAGTGTCAATACACTGCAGTTATACGTATTAATCATGTTGTTTAAATACGTAATAATTGACATATAAGGTAACTAAAACATGTCTCGTATTAAAAAAAGTCGTTCTGGTGGTAATTCAGAGCCAAAATTCGATGGAAATAGAAAAGAAACGTCATCTCAAGCGCAAGCAGCACGAGATAAAAAACGTAAAGATAAATTGAAAGGTAACAAAGCTGGTAACCGTAATACCATCGAGTCAAAACAAACAGCACAAAAGAATCAACGCAAAGCAAATAATGACAAACGTATTGGTAGTAAAAAGCCTATTGCTTTAGTGGTTGAAGATAAAAAGCTAGAAGCAGCTAAACCTAAAGTGGTTATGCAGCCTAAAGTGCAAGTGGTTAAAACAAAAGTTGAGCCACCAAAAGCAAAAGCACCTGTTAAACTTTCACCAGAGAAAGAGCTAGCTGAACTGGAAAATAATGATCGTTTAAATGATCTATTAGAGCAGGAAGATGCTGGTGAGACGTTATCAAAAGATGATCAAGTGTGGCTTGATAAGCAAATGGCACGTCATCAAGAGTTGATGACAACCCTAGGCTGGATTGATGATGAAGGCGAAGAAGATTTATTGCAGCAGTTTGAAGATGCAAGCTCGGCATTAGATGAGTATAAATAAAGTTAAATAGGTTGAAATAATATGAATACACAAATGATTTTAGCGATTGTTGCTGTAGTTATTATTCTGTTCTTAGCTTTTTATGTGGGTATGTTACTTAACAAAATAAACGCACATAAAGCACAGGTAGCAGCAGCTGAAAAAGAGCAAGAAGCGTTTAAAAAACAAAAAATTGAAGAGCGAAATAATAATATTATTGAGAGTATTCGCTTTATTGCACAAGCAACGGCGCAAAAGCAATGTAATGTTTCAGAAGCGGCTATTCGATTAACCGTGCTGTTAGAAACACTGCAACTGGAAAAGCCGATCGATATGGCCACTGCTTATCCTGCTTTGCATGCGATGTTTGAAAAAGTAAAAGATATGCCAACCCATGAAGAGCGTAAAACACATCCTGTTAAAGAAATTAAAATAATGGATATGAAGCGAGAAGTGTTTGAAGCCGAAATGGAAGATGAAATTTTAAAAGAAAGCGCTGTATTAGCAAATTTCACCCTCTAAACACTGCACAATACTGATTAAATGGCTGATTTAGCTCAATAAACCATAATAGTCTCAATGCTATTATGGTTTATTAATATCGTCATATAAGAGAGAGTATAAAATGCAGCAGTTGATTTGGGATCAAGCATTAATTGAAAAGTATAATTATAGTGGCCCACGCTACACCTCATACCCTACTGCACTAGAGTTTTCCGAAGACTTTAAACAAAACGATTTAGTGGCAGCAACTAAGACCTACCCGAACCGCCCTTTATCGCTTTATATTCACATCCCTTTTTGTCACAAGCTTTGTTATTTCTGTGGTTGCAATAAAATCATCACTCGCCATCAAGAAAAAGCCGATAAGTATTTAGATTATTTAGAAAAAGAGATTATTCACCAAGCTCCCTATTTTAAAAATAGACAAGTCAGCCAATTACATTGGGGAGGCGGCACACCAACCTTTTTATTGCCTGCGCAAATTAGCCGTTTAATGGATTTGTTACGTACTCATTTTGATTTTTCAACACAGGCAGAATTAAGTATTGAAGTTGATCCGCGTGAAATAGAGTTAAGCACCATAGATCACCTCGCTAAGGTAGGATTTAATCGCCTGAGTTTAGGCGTTCAAGATTTTAATAAAGATGTACAAAAAGCGGTGAATCGAGAACAGGATGAAGTCTTTATTGAGCAATTACTAACACGTGCTAAAGAGCAAGGCTTTCAATCTACCAACCTAGATATGATCTACGGTTTACCCTTACAAACAAAAGACAGCTTTGCTTTCACTTTACAGAAGGTATTAGCCTTAAATTCTGCACGTTTATCGATTTTTAATTATGCACACATGCCCAGTTTATTTGCTGCGCAACGTAAAATTAATGAAGATGACATGCCTAAACCTGCGGAAAAACTGGCGATGCTACAGCACACAATCGCTTTTTTAACTGAATCAGGTTATCAATTTATTGGCATGGATCATTTTGCTAAACCTGATGATGAACTGGCTATTGCACAAAAAAATGGCGTATTACACCGTAATTTCCAAGGTTATACGACTCAACAAGATGCTGACTTGTTAGGGATGGGCGTTTCAGCGATTAGCCAAATCGGACACTGCTATTCTCAAAACCAGAAAAAACTCAGTGAATATTATCATCAAGTTGAAACATTAGGATATGGCCAATGGCGTGGTGTTGCTCTAAATGAAGATGATTTAATTCGACGTGAAGTAATTAAACAATTAATTTGTAATTTCAAACTCAATAAACAACATATTGAGCAACAATTTAATATCGACTTTGATGCTTACTTCGCTGAAGATATGCAATTATTACAAACATTTATTGACGATCAACTGGTCAGTGTTAATGATGATATGATACAAGTTTCAGCAACCGGTCAGTTATTGATCCGTAATATTTGTATGTGCTTTGATGTTTATCTACGTAATAAAGCACGCCAACAACAATTTTCTCGCGTTATCTAAAAGGACCATTACTTTGCCATCACAATCATCTTCAGCACAACCGAGTTATTATATTGGCTTGATGTCCGGTACCAGTTTAGATGCTATCGATGTGGCACTGTGTCAACGAAGTGAAGATGGTGGTTTTATACAAAAAGCTGGGATTGCCGTCAGCTTAGCTAGCCCGTTACGAGAAGCCCTATTAACCATCTGTAATGAAAAACAAGTGACATTACAGACGCTAGGGGAAGTAGACCACCAATTTGCTTTAGCCTGTGCTGAAGCGGTTAATAGTTTATTAAACAGTGAACAAATCAAGGCGAATGAGGTGACGGCGATTGGTAGTCACGGCCAAACTATTTATCATTCACCGGATACACAATACGCTTTTACCCAACAAATTGGCGATGCGAATCTAATTGCGGCTAACACACAGATTGCGTGTGTCGCAGATTTCCGCCGAATGGATATGGCTTATGGTGGTCAAGGTGCGCCGTTAGTACCTGCTTTTCATCAAGCTTTATTTGCCCAAGAAAATACACAACGCATTATTCTTAACATCGGTGGTATTGCTAATATCAGTATTTTAAATGGTACAGAGCATGCTTTCGGTTATGACACCGGCCCAGGTAATATGTTAATGGATGCTTGGGTCAACTTGCATCATCAAAAAAGCTTTGATGAAGGAGCTTGGTTTGCGAGCACGGGTGAAATTGTACCAGAGCTCTTATCTCATTTACTTTCAGACCCTTACTTCTCATTATCTGCACCTAAAAGTACTGGCCGCGAAAAATTTAACCTTACTTGGCTCAATCAACAGTTAAGTCACTTTCAATTAACTGAAGCTGACGTTCAGCGTACCTTATTAGCTTTTACAGCAATCAGTATTGCCGACCAAATAAAGCAGCAGAGTCAAGATTGCGATATTTATGTTTGTGGCGGAGGAGCATTAAACCCACTGTTAATGAGTAGCTTACAATCGTTAATGCCTGACCATAACGTTACGACTACCGAATCGCTGAATATTGACCCTATGTATGTTGAAGCGGTTGCCTTTGCTTGGTTAGCAGAGCAAAGAATTTTAGCTCAAAAAGTCCCACTTAAAGCCGTTACGGGCGCTACCCGAGATGCTATTTTAGGCTGTGTTTATTTACCGTAAACAAACCTGCTGATTAATACTGATGGTCAATAAAATAAGGGCTAATACTTGTTAAAAAAGGCAACTTTCTTTATGCTTTATAAACGGTCAATTAATGAGCATTTTCTATGACTTGTTTAATGCGTATTCCATTCATGTTGATATTAGCCTTCGTTTCTATAACCTTAGTGCAAGCCACTGAGCCTGAAACGCTTGACTCTGTTCCTCACAATAACGGTACACATGGCCTATTAAAAAATACTTATATTGAGCCATTAGACAACTTCCACCAAACCTTAAAGCCTCCTGTCCTTCAAGAAGCAACAGACCTAGTAACAGAATCTTCCGATATTCCAGTAGATGAAGAAGCACTAATTGAAGATGAGCAATAATATTACGCATTGCATATTACTTAAGTAATTAACTTTATATATACTGATTATCCGCTCAAAATTAAGGTTTTATAATAAATGAAATATATTGGTGCACACGTTAGTGCCTCGGGAGGTGTGTTTAACGCCCCTAAAAATGCTCACGATATCGGTGCTGATGCGTTTGCTTTGTTCACCAAGAACCAACGTCGTTGGGAAGCAAAGCCGCTTGATGAAAATACCATTCGTAAATTTAAAGCTGCGTGCATACGTTATAAAATACAAAGCGCTAATATTTTACCTCATGACTCTTATTTAATTAATCTTGGCCACCCTGAGCCTGAGGCATTACAAAAATCCAGAGCAGCCTTTCTAGATGAAATGCAACGTTGTGAACAATTAGGTTTAACGTTATTAAATTTTCATCCGGGCAGCCACCTCAAGAAGATAAGCGAAGCAGATTGTTTAAAACGTATTGCTGAATCTATTAATTTATCGTTGCAACAAACGCAATCAGTGACCGCTGTTATTGAGAATACCGCAGGGCAAGGCACTAATTTAGGTTATAGATTTGAGCACCTTGCGAGGATCATTGAGCAAGTTGATGATAAACAACGTGTCGGTGTTTGCCTTGATACTTGCCACACCTTTGTCGCCGGTTATGATTTGCGTACTCCAGAAGCGACCGAAGCTACTTTTCAAGCTTATTCAGATATTGTGGGTTTTGAATATTTACGTGCAATGCATATCAATGACAGTAAGGTGAAATTTGGCTCTAGAGTGGATCGCCATGCGCCCTTAGGTGCTGGAGAAATTGGCTGGGATTGTTTTGAGTTTATAATGAAAGATCCACGTTTTAACGATATTCCGTTAATTTTAGAGACCACTGATGAACAGTTGTGGCCCGAAGAAATCAAGCAATTAAAACAATGGGCTGAAAACTAATAAAGGTTATTTTTTCAACAATACCAAATAAATACTTTGAAACTTATTAAACAGCGATTATGCTATTAAAGTATTGTAAAAATAAGGAAAGTAATATTCATGTTTCAAGCATTAAAAGCATCTATTCAAGCCTATATGACAGAAGAGCAATGCGCTTTTGTTGAACGCGCATATCATTATGCATACGCGGCACATGATGGCGTGAAAAGAGCAAGTGGGGAACCTTATATTACTCACCCAGTAGCTGTTGCTGAAATTCTAGCGAGTATGAAGCTAGATTATGAAGCGATCTCTGCTGCGCTAATGCATGATGTCTTAGAAGATACTGACACCACTCACGAAGAATTAGCAGAAGCTTTCAACCCGAGCGTTGCTGAATTAGTTGAAGGTGTAACTAAACTAGACAAATTTAACTTTGAGAATCGCGAACAAGCTCAAGCTGAAAACATTCGTAAAATGCTGATTGCTATGTCGAAAGATTTTCGCGTGATGTTAATTAAATTGGCGGACCGAGTACACAACATGCGTACTCTCGACTCATTACGCTTAGATAAACGACAGCGTATCGCACAAGAAACATTTGAAATATTTACCCCTATCGCCAATCGTCTCGGTCTTCATTACCTTAAAAATGAACTAGAAGAATTAGCATTCAAAGCCCAAAATTCAGCACGTTACCATGTGCTTAAAGAAGCAATTAGTAAAGCTCGCGGTAATCGCAAAGATTTTATTGCTAGTATCTGTGATGAAATTTCAGAACAATTAAGCTCGATGTCCATTGAAGCTAATGTTATAGGTCGTGAAAAACATCTTTATAGCCTGTACAAAAAAATGCGTAAAAAAGGCTGTCAATTCCATGATGTAATGGATGTTTATGCCTTTAGAATCGTAGTGAAAGATCTAGATACTTGTTATCGAGTATTAGGCCAAATTCATCATTTATATCAGCCTAAACTTGAGTATTTTGAAGATTATATTGCACTACCAAAAAGTAACAGTTATCAATCTCTACACACAACGCTAATCACCCATGAAGGTGTGAATATTGAAATACAAATTCGCACTGAAGATATGGATATTGTTGCTAAGCATGGTATCGCTGCACATTGGAATTATAAAGAAGGCCATGAAAGCTCCAACCTTGCCGCACAATTACAAACTCGTAACTGGTTCCAAGGGCTAACTGAGCATGAAGAAAATAGCACTAGCTCACTGGTTTTATTAGAAAACATTAAGCAAGAGTTAGGTAATAATGATATTCATGTATTAACCCCACAAGGTAAAATTATTGTATTACCGGCTTTAGCAACTGCCGTTGACTTTGCCTATGCAGTACATACTAAAATTGGCCATCACTGTGTTGGCGCAAAAGTAGATAATGAATTTTCATTGTTAAGCCAAAAGCTAGAAAGCGGGCAAACTATTGAAATTATTACCTCTAAAAACCCTAACCCAAGCCCTGTATGGTTAAACTTTGCAGCGACCTATAGAGCGCGAAACAGTATACGTAACTACCTGAAACAATTACCAGAATCGACGACTATTCCAATGGGTAGACGTCTATTAAAACAAGCATTAAACTCAACTAATTTAAGTGATATTCCACAAGAAAATATTGATCAAGTTATTTCTGATCACCATTTAAATGGTTTTGATCACCTACTGCATGAAATTGGTAGTGGCAAGCTGTTAAGTAAGGTTATTGCAAGACGTTTACGCGGTAATGCCGATGAACTAACCGAATCAAGCCATAAATTACATCTTCGTGAAAGTGCTATTAAAGGTACTGAAGACATGATGTTGTCATACGCTAATTGCTGTAAACCTTTGCCAGGGGATCAAATAGTCGCGCATGCAAGTTCAGGTAAAGGTATCGTTGTCCATACCAAGAATTGTCATAATGTTATAGGTCATGAGAATGAGCCAGATAAGTATATCGCTGTTGAATGGGATATGAACTTTATGAATCAATATGAATACTCAAGTGATTTGGTTATTCAAATGGCGAACCATAAAGCTGGTCTAGCAAAAATGTTTAATGTCATTGCTAAAAGTAATGCCAATGTACTGGATTTACAAACCACAGCTGTCACTAATCAGATCTACTCTATTAGTGTCACATTAACCGTCATTAATCGTATTCATTTATCGCGCATTATGCGACAAATTAAAAAGTTAGCGGGTATTAAATCAGTAAAAAGAGGGAGTACAAAATAAGCTTTTTATTTAGAAAAGTATCTCTATTTCATTAACGCTTCCTGTATACTTCTGTGGTTAATTTAACGGTTAGAATTAATTGTTAAATTAACCATATTTATTGCAACTTTTTAAAGAAAATAAAGACTAATACCAAAAGCAATACTAAATCCCCTATTTTTGCTTTTAACTCTTTGAGTAATCAGTCTTTAATAAATGAAATAACTAAGAATTAATGGATCACAACCTATGAAAACCACTAAAGTTATGGTGTTAATGTTAAGCAGCATAATACTAGGCGCTTGTACTAATGAAGTTCCGATTGAACCACAAAAAATTGATATGGCAGAATTACAACATGATTGGAAATTAACGCATGTTGATAATATTCAAGTAGCGACTGTTATTAACAGTTCATTGACTATCGATGAAGAGAACAAAAGCTCTGGTAATTTAGGTTGTAATAACTTTTTTGGTGAAGCTGAAGTACAGGGCAACCAACTACGCATCGGTAAAATGGGTAACACACGTAAAATGTGTGAATCATTACAAAATGACGTAGAAATGGATGTTAGCCAAGTATTAAGTGGTTGGTCTGATGTTTTAATAGATGACGACACACTAATTATTGGTAACAATAAACATTCGTTAACTTATAAGTTAGTCGACTCAGTAGAAGAGTAACTCGATTACGCCTCTCCCGGTTTTTATTCTATGATACAAACCGGGTATGACTAATCTCCTTCCTTTTTATTTTTAACTGTTAATTAGCAGGAATTTTTACTGCCTCCCCCGCTATAACTATTTATTTTCATATACTAACTCCACTAAAACTCACTTCTTAGTTTTTTTATTGCTTTTAATAATATGCACTGGTAATACCAGAACAAATTAGGTAAGTAATTGATAATTAGTTGCATAAAAATAAAGTAATGAATGAAAATAGTAATTTCATATCTACATCACGAACTAACGAAGTTGTTTGTTTTATAATCAACTTTGTCGATGAAACGCCATTTTTAATAGGGTATTAGAAGGTAATCAACGATAGTCACAAGAATACAATATAAGTAACGATTCGACTTTAATCTATCATTAAGGGGAAAGTTAAATATGACAAATATTCATCAAATATCACGTTTGCCCAAACAGCCAACCATTAATTTAATCAGCTCCTATGGAGAAGATTTTAATACTGAAAAGTGCGATTACCACGAACTATTAGCCAAACTGCAAAGCACGATTATGCAAGAAAAGTTTATGGTTCAACAAGATAATACACACTGGATGGATCATATAGGCCATGATTATATCGATAATCCAAAATTATTTGCGCATGCGCCACTGACTTACATCTGCGCTCTTTTGAGTGAAATGTTCAAACATAACTCAATTGAAAAAATTGAAAAGAATATTCCTCCAAGTGTATTTAGCGCCATTTTAAAACGTTTGGAGCAGTTTCAATAGCAAAGTGTATGACACTGACTTTATTGTTATTTAGTTGGTGATCTATTATTAATCCTTTACACTATTTTTTTAATTCCAATGTAAGTAGTGTTATGGATTCATTAACTCAGATTGTTTTAGGTGCGAGTGTTGCTGGCCTTGTCGGTATTAAACCATTTGGCCGAAAAGCAATTATTGGTGGTGCCTTATTAGGCACATTGCCGGATTTAGATGTTTTTCTCAGTTATACAACCGCGATTGATAATTTTACTTTTCACCGCGGTTTTAGCCACTCTTTATTCGTACTCGCCGCACTGAGTTTATTTTTATATGGGCTAGTCTTATTAATAAAACCCAACCTAAATGTGCATAAAAAGGCATTATTTTTAGTCATATTTTTACCTTTAATCACTCATCCTTTATTAGACTCATTCACTTCCTATGGCACCCAGCTGTTATGGCCAATAAGCTCCCCACCCATCGCTTGGTCGAGTGTGTTTGTTATTGACCCAATTTTTACCTTACCGTTATTGATCGCAGTAATAGGTATATGGTTTAACTATCGTTCGAAAAAATGGCAAAAAGTAAATCGAGTTATGTTAATGATCAGCTGTTTATATTTAGCACTAGGGCAATGGCAGTTTTGGCATATACATCAACGCGTCATGCAGGACCCTATCACTAAACAAAGTAATGTATTTATTTCAGCAACGCCATTAAATACTTATTTATGGCGAGTCATTAGTTACCATGACGATATCTACTATGAAGCAGTAACCAATGTATTCGATAAGCAACCGTTATCATGGAAAGTACATACAACAGGGCGTGATCTTTTGAACGGCTTTAACTCGCAAGAGCTGCAACGTTTAGAATGGTTTAGTCGTGGCATGCTTGCCTTTCGTAAGCAAGAGAATCAATTAATTGCAACAGACTTACGGATTGGCTTAAAGGATTACTATCCCTTCACCTTTCGGATTGCTAAGGGTGAAGATCAAGGTAAATGGCGAGCGATTCCCTCTGAAAAGATGCCTGAGCCAGAAGTTAATCTTGAGAATATAATCGCATTATTCAAATCGTAACGATTTATAAGGTATCTACATACTGCCTAATTTCAGATAAGAACTCTTCGCCATATTTATCTAGTTTAATATGGCCTACACCCGTTATTGATAAGAATTGCGAATCATTTGTTGGCATTAACTCGCTCATTTCTGAAAGTGAAACATCACTGAAAATAACGTAAGGTGGTAAGTTGGCATTATCTGCAATTTGTTTTCGTAAATGACGTAATTTGGCAAATAGTTTGCTGTCTGCATTAGCAATGACACTTTGACGTTTTTGTTTTGCTGTTGTTTTAACTAGTTTTAATCTTGGTACAGCAAGCATTAAGCTATTTTCTGATTTTAATACCGTTCTAGCTGCTTCAGTCAATTGTAAGGCCGAACCACGCGTTAGGTTTTGCATTAACAAACCACAGTGGATAAGTTGTCTAGCGATACTAAACCAGTGTTCTGTTGATTTATCTTTACCAATCGCAAAGGTTGATAATTGATCGTGCCCCAAGCTTTTAACTCGTGCTGTATGAGCGCCACGTAGCACCTCAACAACATGCGTTATGCCAAAGCATTGTCCAGTCCGGTAAACACAAGAAAGTATTTTTTGCGCATCAACTGTCGCGTCATAACTTTGTGGTGGATCTAAGCAAATATCACAGTTCCCACAAGCTTCTGGGCTGTATTCCCCAAAGTAATTGAGTACCACTCTACGTCGACAGGTTTGTGCCTCTGCAAAAGCCACCATGGTATTGAGTTTATGTAAATCGATACGTAACTGTTCTTGGTTTGGATTTTTTTCTAACAAGCTGCGGATCCGAGCTGGATCCGCAGGATCATAAAATAACATTGCTTGTGCAGGTAAGCCATCTCGTCCAGCACGTCCGGTTTCTTGATAATAAGATTCTATATTTTTAGGGATTTCATAATGCACAACAAAGCGTACATTAGGTTTATCTATCCCCATGCCAAAGGCAACGGTTGCGACAACAATATCTATTTCATCTTTAATGAACAGATCCTGTACATTCTGGCGCTCCTCTAAAGGCAAGCCAGCATGATAACAATGAGCATTTAAGCCTTTTGCAGCTAACTTACCCGCAATCTCTTCTGTGCGCTTACGGCTAGTACAATAAATAATGCCACTTTCATCTTTATGTTGGTCTAAATAATTAAAAAGCTGTGCTAAAGGGCGATACTTTTCAATGAGTAGATATTCAATGTTAGGGCGATCAAAGCTACGGATTTCGATTAAAGGATTCTGCAAGTTTAAACGCTGCAAAATATCTTGTTGTGTAGCGTGATCCGCTGTCGCAGTTAACGCAACTAAAGGGGTATTTGGAAAGTAGCTTTTAAGATGCCCTAATTGCGCATATTCAGGTCTAAAGTCATGTCCCCAAGATGAGATACAATGTGCTTCATCCACTGCAAATAAATTAATTGGCAGATGCTGTAGTCGTGCAATGAAATCTGGACGCAACAGACGTTCAGGAGCTACATACAGGAGTTTTAACTGACCACGGTGTAGCGAGTTAATAATATCGTTTTGTTCTTGATAGGACAGACTGGAGTTAAGATAAGCAGCGGAAACACCACAAGCTTGTAAGGTGTCCACCTGATCTTTCATCAGTGAGATAAGTGGAGAAATAACAATACAAATCCCCTCCCTCACTAAAGCAGGAATTTGGAAACATAAGCTTTTCCCGCCCCCTGTTGGCATCACTACCAAAGCATCACTACCATTAATTAATTCATTAATGATTTTCTCTTGGCCACCACGAAATTGTTTGTAACCAAACACATCAAATAGAACTTTATGTGCAGTGGTAGTGGGACTCTGATTCAAAATATAATAACCTATTGATGATGCTAAGCGAATAAACGGTCAGGTATTGTAAAGTAGTGGCCTTTTTATTTCAGCTTAATTTTTGTCATGCGCAGGTGCTGATAGCGCTGCAAACTGTAGGCTAAAGCTTTCCACTTTTTGCCAGTCAGTTAATTCTATATCTTTTGTTTTATCTGTACTGCCGCCAGTCATTTTCATAATTAATTGAATAAGCAATGTTTGCCACCAATTATAGCGTGAATATAATAAAGCACCTGCAAAAACAGCTTTTAATTGTGGCTGCCATGAAGATAATTGCTCAAATTTTTTCATATAAGTATTATTTTCAGGTAAGGCTTTTTCTGGCTTACGAGCGGTCAAACAAACCACAAAGAAGGCGTTCGCCACACTCTCTAATTGTGCTTTATGCTGATTCACAAACTTCAACATATTAGGCCTAAAGTTGCCATAACGGATTGATGCACCCACTAAGACTTTTTGGTACGAGTTAAAATCAACCTCAGGCTGCTCATCAATATTAAGCACGGTTACGTCGCCTACAATAGATTGTTTTATACGGTCGATAATTTTGATGGTTTGCCCATCAACTGATGAATAAAGTATTAAAGTTTGTTCAGACATAATTTAATTTTTCCAGAATACGGGTGTAAATAACACCAATAAAGTAAAGACCTCTAAACGCCCAAATAACATAGCTATAACCATGATCCATTTTGATGCATCACTGACGTCATTAAAGTGTAAAGCTACTTCGCCTAGACCAGGCCCCAAGTTATTTAACATGGCCACAACAGATGAAAAGGCACTTATCTGATCCATTCCGGTCATTAGCAATGCTAACATACAGATAATAAACACTAAGGCATAAGTAGAGAAGAACCCCCATACTGCCTCGACAACCCGGTCAGGCAAAGCTTTTTCACCGAGTTTAATTTTATATACGGCTTTAGGGTGCACTAAACGTTTTAATTCTCGTTGACCTTGCAAGTTTAATAATAAAACTCGAATAACTTTTAAGCCACCACCCGTTGAACCCGCACAACCACCAATAAAGCTAGAGAAAATCAATAAAACAGGCAGTAATAAAGGCCAATCAGCAAATGAGGTTGTAGTGAAACCTGCAGTCGTAGAAATAGACACAGCTTGGAATAGCGCATGAGAGAAAGTCGCCTCGATGGTGCTATA
This sequence comes from Psychromonas aquatilis, assembly GCF_038155185.1. NCBI lineage: Bacteria > Pseudomonadati > Pseudomonadota > Gammaproteobacteria > Alteromonadales > Psychromonadaceae > Psychromonas > Psychromonas aquatilis. The sequence goes on along the minus strand of NZ_JBAKAZ010000005.1, from coordinate 63,739 downwards.
AATATCATGTCCCATTAACAGCGCAAAACAGATCGTGGTTAATGCGACCTGAATGAAAAGAAAAGCACGCACTTCAGGGTCTTTGCTGTATACCGCTAGACTGAATTGTTTCGCTGAAAAAGCAGTAAAGTGTAATGCGTAATTAATACCTGAAATAATCAAAAAGACCACGGTAATGATATTAATCGCTTCACTTTCAAAATGCCCCATACTTGCATCATAAGTGGAGAAGCCCCCTATCGATACAGTAGAAAAGCTATGCCCTAGCGCATCAAATAAATTCATTCCTGCCAACCAAAAAGCTAACATACAGGCAATGGTTAAACATAAATAAACGTACCATAAGGCCTTTGCTGTTTCGGCAATACGCGGCGTCATTTTAGAATCTTTTACCGGCCCAGGAGTTTCTGCACGGTATAACTGCATCCCACCTATTCCTAACATAGGTAAAACTGCCACGGCTAATACAATGATCCCCATACCACCAAACCATTGTAGCATTTGTCGATAAAATAAAATTGATTTAGGCAGGTCATCTAAGGCGGTGATGGTCGTCGCACCTGTTGTCGTCAAACCTGAAAATGACTCAAAGAAGGCAGTAGCCAGATTCATATCAACACTGGTACTCATTAAAAAAGGGATCGCACCCACACTACCTAGTGTCGTCCAAAATAGCACCACAATCAGAAAACCTTCGCGCGATTTTAGTTCACGTTTATGGTGACGGTTGGGATACCAAGAGAAAAAACCGATCAACAAAGTCACAAAGAAAGCAGCTAAAAAGTCATTACCACCGCCATCTTGGTAGATTAAAGCAATAAAAACAGGCGGCAACATGGTTAAACTAAATAAACCAATGAGCATTGCAACAATCCTGATAATCGAGCGTAACTCCATCAGTTAGTCCAACTCATCTGTGTTGCCTTGTTATTCTGTAATGTTATTTGCAATGACTTGTCCCTGCATCAATGATTGTAGTTTTTCTTTAAACAGAGCAACTTGCTCTCTATCGACTTCGATGATTGCCACCACTTCCTGTTGGTAGTCAATGTTAATCACTTTTCCCGCACAGGTACTCAGTAATTGTTCTATTGTCGCCATCTGCGAATAACTGCATTGTATCTGAAATTTTTTAAAAAAACGCTTTTCTGTTGTAGGCATAGTAGGGCATAACGTTTGCAAGCCATTGCTATAAGCCCTCACTAACCCACCGGTACCGAGTTTAATACCACCAGAATAACGCACAACCACAGCAACCATTTCACCTACATTAGTTCCTTGTAATACTGCTAACATAGGTTTTCCAGCAGTGCCCTTAGGTTCTCCGTCGTCACTACACCCCATGTTAACACTATCTTTAGGGCTGCCACCGATATAAGCCCAGCAATGATGACGCGCATCTTTATGCAATGCTTTTATTTCAGCTAAGTATGCCATCGCCGCTTGTTTACTGTCAGCTGGACTAATGAATGTTAAGAAGCGACTTTTTTTGATCTCTTCTTGAAAAAAAACAGCTTCTTTTAAAATAAAATAGGGTTTATCCACCTTGTGTACTCAATCCTTTTGTTTGCCAATCGAGATATCCACCAGCCACTGAATAGACATTTTTATAGCCCATACTTTGTAGCGATGCTGCGGCTAAAACACTACGCGCGCCAGAACGACAAAGGAGATAAATAGGTAACTCTTCAGCGGCAACTGATTTTTTTAGTAATGCTTGATAACGCGGTAAATTAGCTAACTTCATTTCTAATACCCCACGAGGTACTGTTTCGCTACCGATTGCAGTACCTAATTTAGTTTCCTGCGGCTCTCTAATATCAATAAATAATATTGGGGACTGCTCACTAATTAATTGAGCAACGGTTTCACAGGTTACCTCTGTCACTTGTGGGCGAAGCTGTTCAACTAAACCTTTACCATCTAATAACATTGTTATTCCTTCTCTATTTTCATTGATAAGTCATTCAATAATCGCTTTGCTTGTGGAAAACTTAATTTTTTTCGATGTAAATTGTGGATAAATACCTTGATCACTTTTTCATCGAACGGCTCTATTGATTGCCCATCTAATTTGCTTTGCACTTTGGCCATCAAATCTTGATCGCTTTGTTCAAAATCATCGATTAATAAACTAAGAATACAATAATAGCGTAACCGAGTTTCTTTTAGGTGCTCACTCAAAATCAATAGATAAGCTTTATTAAGCAACTGTATTTTACCATTTTCTAAACGCAATAACCCCTGCGCTTGAAATTGCACTAGAAGATTATTTATTCTCTCTTTCATTGTCTCGGTAGTAGGTGCGAGAAAGTACTCTTTTTCAACAAAAGGGAATAACTGCTGCAGTAAAGCCACTAACTGTGAACTATTGACCTCAGTAGCTTGTAAGCTAAGTTTCAGTAACCCAAAACTAAGCATCGATTCAAACGCAAAGACGTGCACTATGGTGTTTCGATAATAGGTCAAATGAGTACTTTGTTGCTGGTCACAACAAACAACATGGTTGTTTTCTGAAAATTTATTCATCGACAGCGCTTGTTGATAAATACCTTCTGCTGACTCGGTTGGATAGGTGAACAATGGTTTATTAGTGTGACTCGCCAATATATTTTTATGCAGTTCTAATAGTGTAAGCAGACTTAATTTATCCACTTGATGCTCTTTATTAGCTAACAATATCGCGGCACATAACGGTAAAGCATTAACAGCGGTAGCTTGGTTTATTCCCTGCATAGCAAGGGCTGCTAAATGATTCACTTGCTCAGTTACTTGCTGTTCATTAAGCACGTTATCACGCCAAACTGGCTGTTGCTGATCCATATATTTCTGTAATTCAATTGGCTTCCCAAAATTGACAAAGGCACGCCCAAAATTTTGTAGTTTCTTAAAAATCCCTAGTATTTGCCATGCATTTTCTTGTTGTTTTTTCTGTCCTGATAGCTCTTTAACGTAAGTACTCACTTCCATGATATGGTCATAACCTATATACACAGGAATGATAACGACATTTCTATCTGGTTGATCTAAAAATGTCTGTAATGTCATCGATAACAATCCTGTCTTCGCAGGTAATAATCGCCCTGTTCTACTACGTCCGCCTTCTGTAAAAAACTCGATTGGGTAGCCTTTTTTGAACAAATAAGCGAAATAAGCTTTAAATACACTACCGTAAAGCGGACTGTCTTTAAAAGTACGACGCAAAAAGAAAGCCCCAGAACGCCTAAAGATGCCTCCAGCAGGAAAAAAGTTAAGGTTCACTCCGGCTGCGACATGCGGTGGTGTTAGACCTTGTGAGTATAATAGATAAGATAAAAGCAAATAGTCCATATGACTACGATGGCAAGGCATATAAATAATCTCCGCCCCACTTTGCGTTGCATCGCGAACAGCTTGCGCGTTATTCACTTCTATACCTTGATAAATACCATTCCAAACTCGCCCAAGAATGGTACGAAAAACACGTATAAACCGATAAGAAAAATTGCTACTAATTTCTCGTAGATAGGCCTCACATTGTTCACGGACTTGTTGTTCTGTCTTACTACTTTTTTGGCACTCTTCTTCAATGACCTGTTGCATCAGCTGGCTAGACAATACGTCTTTTATCAATTTTTTACGGGCTGGAATTTGTGGCCCACAACTTGAGCGGTGCTGCGCACGGAAATAATGCAAAGCAACACGAGCCAGTTTATAGGCTTGAGCGCTAGAGTTACTGCCCTTCTTGGTTAACCTTCTAACTGAAATAGGTGGGTTAAAACGCAACAAATGATCTTGACCGGCACTTAAAATAGACCATGATTTTTGTAAAAAACTCACATTACTTTGCTGGTTAAATTGCTGATGTAATTTATTTTTTCCAGGGTTTCTTCCCCAAAGAGAGGTTACAGGGACTAATTGCATATCAAGTTCAGGATAGTGCAAATGCAGCGTTACAATTTGCTGATATTGAGCAAGATAATTGGCTTTCACTTGTTTAAGCGGTTTTTTGTTAAGGAAATATCGATCATGTAGGTACACAACCGCAGCTAAAGATTGCCCTTGTACCTGAATAGGTAAATAAGGATCTGGCAACCCTCTTTTTAAACAAGCTTGTTGTAAGGCTAATAAATCGCTCGCGCTATTTTGGTCCACGATATAAATGATTGGCCGAGTTAAGTCTAACGCAAGTTCGCGTACTGGGTGTTGTGGTACAACCACACTTTTTACCCAATAACGATTTAACAAACGTGGTAGCCAAAATCCTTTTATTAGCACTCTATTTCCTTGTGATGACGATTCATTATTGGATGAGTTTAACACAGCTATTAAACAGGCCTAAATATAGTAATCCATGTGATAAAGACGTATAAATTACTCAGCAAAAAGATGACCTAGGGATCAGTATTTGCTAAAGTGCCGTTCATATACTATATACACATGAGATTGCCTGCCAATGCAAAAAAATACTGGGATAAAGCGAATATTTTTAGCTTTTGGTTATTCATTAAAAGGGCTTCGAAGTGCATTTAAACATGAAGCTGCTTTTCGCCAAGAGGTCTTATTAGCTGTTATATTTATCCCACTGGCCTTTATGTTGGATGTCACCCAAATAGAGCGCATTATCTTAATCACACCAATTGTGCTTCTCTTGATATTAGAAGTGATTAATTCCGCGATTGAAGCCGTTGTTGATAGAATTGGCAGTGAGCATCATGAGCTTGCAGGCCGAGCCAAAGATATGGGCTCTGCAGCCGTATTAATTGGTTTGCTATTAACTGTATATATCTGGATAGAAATCCTGTTTCTTTAACCTATTTCATTGATTAGGATTTTAATATGGCAGATAAGCCAACTTTTACTAAACAAAAAAATGTTACCAACTCCCCGATTAAAACTGTGCCGCATTCATTTGAAGCCGAGCAAGCTGTTATTGGTGGTTTATTATTAGATAACGATACTTGGTCTGATGTTTCAGAACGTGTTGTGGATCGTGATTTTTATACACGAGCTCATCGCCTTATTTTTTCTACCATTGAAAAGTTAAGTAGTAATGATGTACCTGTTGATATTGTCACACTTTCTGAAAAGCTAGAAGATACACAAGAATTAGAAGGTATCGGCGGTATCGCTTACCTTGCAGAGTTATTACAAAATACGCCTAGTGCCGCGAATATTAATAACTATGCGGACATTGTTCGTGAACGTGCCATTGTCCGGGAGTTGATCGGTGTAGCTAATGATATCGCGGAAGCAGGTTACGACACTGAAGGCCGTGACAGTAGTGAACTGTTAGATTTTGCAGAAACAAAAGTATTCCAAATTGCAGAAGCGCGAAGTAACCAAAATGAAGGTCCGCAAGCAATTAAAGATATTCTTAAAGAGACTGTCGCTAAAATTGATGACCTTTGTAAAAACCCGCGCGATGGTATTACAGGTTTATCCTCTGGTTATAATGATTTAGACCAAATGACCACGGGCTTTCAACCGGGTGACTTAATCATTGTTGCCGCGCGTCCTTCGATGGGTAAAACAACTTTTGCAATGAACCTAGCAGAGCATGCTGCGTTAAATGCAGATAAACCGACTATTATTTTCTCTTTAGAGATGCCTGCAGATCAAATCATGAACCGTATGTTGGCCTCACTAGGGCGCATCGACCAAGGTAAAATCCGTACTGGTGCTTTAGATGAAAATGACTGGGCTTCTTTATCATCTACCATGTCTATTTTATTAGATCGCGGTAAAATGTTTATTGATGATAGCTCCGGCTTAACCCCTACTGAGCTACGTTCACGCGCTCGCCGTATTGCACGAGATCATGGTGGTGTCAGTATGATCATGGTCGATTACTTACAATTAATGCGTGTACCTTCTTTAAGTGAAAACCGTACCCTAGAAATATCTGAAATATCTCGCTCATTAAAAGCCTTAGCAAAAGAGTTACGTTGTCCTGTCATTGCACTTTCACAGCTTAACCGTGGCCTAGAGCAGCGAGCAGATAAACGACCAATTAACTCAGATTTACGTGAATCAGGTGCGATTGAGCAAGATGCCGATTTAATTATGTTTATCTATCGTGATGAGGTATACCACGAAGATAGTGAGCATAAAGGGATTGCAGAAATTATCATTGGTAAACAACGTAACGGACCGATTGGTAAAGTACGCTTAACCTTCCAAGGCCGCTATTCGCGCTTTGATGATTACACTGGCACAGCCTATCACGGTGAAGAATAAACGGTTTTAATAAACCACAGCATGAAAACTGTGGCGAGTGATAACAAAAGTCTTTTAAAACAGTCTGTTGTCCATTTAATAAGCGAACATTTAAGGGCATTTATTTGATCGGTAAATGCTGAGTTCCGCCTAACCACTGTGCTTTATATCAGTTATAATCGCAGTGGCATTCAAGAATATAAAAATGTTGTACACTGCCTTATAAGCATCATTAATAGCTTGCTCATCACATCTAAGAGCGTGGGTAACAATCATTTTTTCACAATCTAATAGAGAATAGTTATGGAAGAATACAAATTACAGTGGCGTTTTGCTCACCCAAAATACTGGCTAGCTTGGCTAGGTATTTTTTGCTTGTTTTTATCGTCACTACTCCCTTATTCAACTATCTTAATCATAGGTAGAGGATTAGGCCGTATAGCTATTCCTTTTGCTAATAAACGTTTCCACACTGCACGTCGTAACCTAGAGCTGTGCTTTCCTGAGTTAACAGCTGAAGAAGTCGATCAAAAAGTGAAAACCAATTTTGAAAATACTGGTATTGCCTTATTTGAGATAGGCATGGCATGGTTTTGGCCTAACTGGCGTATTCGTGGCTTATCAAGAGTACGTGGTGCAGAGCATTTAGATAAAGCATTACGAGAAGATAAAGGTGTTATCTTTTTAGGTGCACATTTTCTTACTTTAGAGATGTTTGGTTGTGTTGCTGGCTTACACTCACCAAGTCATGCCGTTTATAGAAAAAACAGTAATGAAGTTTTAGATTATTGGTTCTACCGAGGCCGTATGCGTCATAACAAAGCGATGTTAGATCGTAAAGATTTGAAAAGCATGTTACGCGCATTAAAAAAAGGCCAAACACTATGGTATGCACCAGATCATGACTACGGAAAACACAACAGTAATGTTTTTGCACCATTCTTTAATGTAGAGCAAGCTAATACTGTCTCAGGTACCAGTACATTAGCGCGTATTAAAAATACCACAGTCATTCCAGTCTTTTTAAAGAGGCTGCCCAAGGCTGAAGGTTATGAATTAGTGTTTTACGAACCATTAACTGACTTTCCTGGTGAAGATGTCATTGAGGATACGACGCGTATTAATCAACAAATAGAGCAAATGATCAAAGAGTGTGATGTGCAATATATGTGGTTACATAGACGTTTCAAAACACGTCCTGAAGGGGAACCTTCTCTTTACTAATCAGGCGATAGTAGTTGAAAGCAGTGTAGATACACTGCTTTCGCTTTTTATTACAAAGTAAATAGTTTATCCCATATCGCAATCACGGTTTTTCTATCTTCTTCACATCCGGCATTGGAAATAATCCGATGCTCTTTGCTTAACGTCAAACGATGTGCCATATCTCGAATATGGCAATAAGCATCAATCAACGCATTCGTTTCTTTTTCTGTTAATAAACCAGCTTCCTGACATGCAGAAAAAATACGTAGATTATCAGGCCATTGAGTTAACAATTCAGGGAACTGATGAGAATGAGCTAACACTAAGTATTGGGCAATAAATTCAATATCAACCATACCTCCCGGTGATTGTTTAAGGTCGAACTGATCGGCTTTAGCACGATTTAAATGCGCTCTCATTTTATCTCGCATTTTCGAGACATCCGTTTTTAATGTGAGCAGATCGCGTTGCTGACTTAAAATCCCACGACGAATATTATCAAACTCTTCTCTCATACAGCTATCAATAAATACCGGTCGAGACCTCACTAGCGCCTGATGCTCCCATGTCCAAGCATCTTCTTTTAAGTAACGATTAAATCCAGCTAACCCAGCAACTAACGGGCCTGAATCACCTGAAGGACGTAAGCGCATATCAATCTCATATAAAATCCCAGAAGTTGTGCGAGAGATGAATAAGTGAATAATGCGTTGTGCTAAGCGGAAATAAAATAATTGATTATCGATACTACGACGACCATCTGTCATGCCTTTTATATTAGTTTCATGTAGAAAAACAACATCAAGATCAGACCCATAGCCTAATTCGAAGCCCCCCATTTTCCCATAAGCAATAACTGCAAAACCTTTTCTATCCGTGCCAACGACATTACTAGGAGTCCCAAATTTTTCAGTGACTTGATTCCATGCAATTTGCACCACATAATTGAAAATAGCTTCACTTAAACAGGTTAAATGATCGCTTACTTGTGGTAGCTTAATGCCTTTGGCAATATCCGCTGTTGCTATATGTAACAATTGCATTTGTTTAAACTGACGCAAGGCTTCCATCTGTTGCTCCATATCCTCTTCAGGAATACGCAGCATAAATTGTTGCAGCTCGCTTTGGTACTCACCCAGTTTAGTCGGATTATAAAGCTTTTGAGGGTCTAATAATTCATCTAATAACATTGGATAATTAGCTAATTGAGAAGATACCCTTGGGCTCGCAGCACAGAGTTTTAATAGTTGCTTTAATGCCCCTTCATTTTCATTAAGTAACTCTAAATAAGCGGTTCGACGCATAATATTTAATATAAGGTGATGAATACGCTCAAATAGTTGTGCCGGTTTTGGATAGGAACAAATTAATGAAATCAATCGTGGTAATAACTTATCCACAGTATCTTGCCCTCTCGGGCCAATCGGGCGTCTTTTCATTTCCGCTTTCAGCGAAACAATAGAAGTCGCGAAGCTAGCAATCTCTTGTTCACTGACTTCTTCACAGTTAATACTTTCAGTTAATAAAGGCTCAATGTATTCACTGCTTAAATCCAACTCCCAAATTTCAATAAACTCTTTATCGGGTTCATGTTGCTGTTCTTCAGTTTCTCCAACCACCCAATTAAATTCATCATGTACATTTTCCATGACCTGATTTAAGCGACTATAAAAGCCCTCCCAGTCGTCAAACTTCATTACTTTTATTAAACGTAATTTATCTAACTCATTATCAGGTAATGTTTGTGTTTGCTGATCGCCAATCTGTTGCAAGATATTTTCTACCGCGCGCAAAAATTGATAGGAATGCAATAAGCAATCTATTCTCTCTTTTGGTAATATTTCAAGATCAGCCAATACATGTAATGTTTCCTGTAAACTTTTACATTGTAATTGGGCATTACGTCCACCATGAATCAATTGAAAAGCTTGGGCAACAAATTCAATTTCACGTATCCCGCCCATACCTAGCTTAATGTTATCTTTTAATCCTTTACGTCGTACTTCAGCACTGATCATCGCTTTCATTTTTCGTAGAGACTCAATCGCACTAAAGTCAATGTAACGCCTAAATACAAACGGCCTTAACATACTCTCTAGCTCTTCTTTATATTCTCCTTCAGCACCGATAACACGTGCTTTTACCATGGCATAGCGCTCCCATTCACGGCCATGGGTTTGGTAATAATCTTCGATGGAATTAAAAGTACTGACAAGCGGACCAGAATCCCCAAAAGGACGTAAGCGCATATCAACACGATATACAAAACCATCCACCGTAATTTGATGTAATGCTGCAATCAAACGCTGCCCTAATTTAGTAAAAAAGGCGCTATTTTCAATCACTCGACGTCCGCCTTGTGTTTGTCCTCGTTCAGGATAAGCAAAGATCAGGTCAATATCAGAGGAAAAGTTAAGTTCTTGACCGCCTAGTTTACCCATCGCAAAAACATACATAGTCTGTTCTTTACCCGAGTCAGCGAGTGGTGTTCCTTGTTCTTTACATTGTAAATTATGCAGCCATTGTAATGATTGATAAATAAGTTGGTCTGCTAATAATGACGTATGCTCAAGGCTTTCTGCTAATGTACTTTTATTTAATAATTCTCGCCATGCAATCACCACCATATGCTTACGTCTGAATAAACGTAACGCTTGATGAAGGTTGGCTTCGCTATCAACACTTGCCAGTATATTTTGTAGCTCTAAGGTAAGCGAAGCTTGGCGTTCAGCAGTATCTAATAAACCGCTATCGAATAAAGTTGGAAGTAAGGCTGGCTGTTTAATTAAAGAATCAGCAATAAAGTCACTCAGCCCAAAAACATTTATTAACTCTGATCTTTGCTGATCAGTTAAAAAAGATAAATCGCAACGTTCCTTTAGTTGCTCCATATATTTTTGGGCAACTTCTGACATTAAAGACATAAACCACTCTCAATCAAGAAATAAGCAATTAATTTAGCAGGAGTTATACATCTAATCAGTACTTTTTCACCTTTAACATTGAAAAGTGGTTAAAAGGCCTCATTATTGTCACTATAGTTGTTATTTAATAGCGCGAAGCGCATATTGAGTAAATTCTCAAACCACCAATCACGACAAAATCGTTTATATAATGTGCATTTCTTTTATATAAGCATGACAAAAACTCATTGACATATAATGACACAGGGTCTAAATTAATACTCACAAGACATTTAATGTCAAAACTGTTAAGGAACACGATGGATATTCATACTATAGCAACTCACTTAAATAAGTTGGCTGATACGACCGAAACGGGTTTTAACTTTGACTGTACGCCAATCGATGGCGAAATAGATGTTTTACAAGTAGAAATTATTGGCCGTGAAGAGATTCCAATTTTTGTTTCTATCAGCGATAACCAAATTTTATGTATCTCCTACCTTTGGGGAGAAGATGAAATTAAGACTGACCTAAGAGCCAGTATGATGGAAGCAATGTTAGAAATGAACATTCCAATGCCTTTATCTTCTTTCGCAAAAGTAGAAGATAAATATGTTGTCTTTGGTGCCCTATCGATTAACTCAAGCCTATCTGATATTGAGCTTGAATTAGCAACTCTGAGCGATAATAGCTTAGAAGTAATTAGCGAAATGGATAGTTATTTAAATTAATTTGGAGTTAACAATGAGTATATTTAGAAAAATTATTACTGCGGTACGTGGTGGTGCAAGAGAAGCTGGTGAAGCCGTTGTCGACGCTAACGCAACCCGTATCTTTGAACAAGAAATACGTGACTCAGAAAAGCACATTGCAGTTGCTAAACGTGATTTAACAGAAGTCATGGCAAAACAGATGCAAACAGCCCGTGAATTAACGCAAACACAAGCGAGCATTAAAGAGCACGAAGGTTATGCAATGCAAGCCTTAAATCAAGGCAATGAAGCATTAGCAATTGAAGTTGCTGAGAAAATTGCTGAATTAGAAGTAACAGAAGCAGAACAACAGCAAACAAATGAAAGCTTCTTAGGCAGTGCAGCGCGCTTAAAAGATTTAATTAAGAAAAGTGAACGCAAATTAACTGATTACAAACGTCAATTAACTATGGTTAAAACCACAGAAAGCGTACAGAAAGCAACGTCGGCGATTACTGAAAACTTTACAGCAAGTAACTCTAAACTGCTTAATGCAAAAGATTCACTTGACCGCATTAAGCAAAAACAAGCGCTGTACGATGACAAATTAAAAGCCGCGGAACAACTAGAAGCAGAGACGTTAGACCAAGGCTTAAAAAGTAAATTACAAGAAGCAGGTATTGGTGAGCAGCAAACAAATGCACAATCAGTACTCGACCGTCTAAAAAAGAAATAATCTAGGCTTGCCTCTTACAATATAAAAACACGACTAGTTAAGGCTAATCGTGTTTTTTGCATTAAAAAGTCATTACTTATTAAAAATAATAAACACAAAATAGGGTTATTTTATAAGTGATAAAAGGAACGTCATGCGCTTTTTAAAATCATTATTCAGCAAAAAAACAGCAACGCTTAACCGAGTATTAGAGCAACCGCAACAATTGCAGATTGGCGATATTTTTTGTTTTGGTGATAGTTTTGCCTTGCCAACAGCAATCAGAAAACAACAGCTTCAGGTCAACGAAGTCACTACCATTGAATTTGAACATGAACACTATGCGAAATTAATTGCTCAAAGTAGCAATAATCAATTAGTTTATATAAGCTTCCCTAGAAATCCACAGCACTTTATAAAGTGCAGCTTATTGCTTAATCGTTCACAAGTGGAAAGTTTATTTGACCTTGATGATTTTGCTGAGATTTTTGAAGCACCAGGAAAAGCGCGATTAACTCCTTTAAGGAAAGACCCAGCTTATGGAGATATGCTAGCGTCTGAGTATATTCAACAAGACTTTGAAACCTCAGGTTACCTTCATCAAGCTGATTATCGAGATGGCACACCACCTCAATTTACCGATCAAGAGCATGGTAGAGAATTTCAATATTTCTCACTAGAAGGCGATCAAGGCTTGCGCTTAATAGATATTTTTATTTTTGAGAATGGCGATACTGACGTATATTTATCAAGTTTACGTCCTCGTAATGACATCGCAGAATTATGGATTAAAGGAGAATAATAATGCCAGATGGTAAATTACCCAAGAAATGGCAGCAGTCAGCAAAAGTCGTTAAGGCCGTTCAAATCGCTTTTGATATGGATAGCAAACTGCAATACAGTATTCGCCGTAGTGCGCTGGATGAAGGCATTAGCCCATCAGAAAAAATTCGTGATTTATTAGCGTTACCGACCAATAAAAAGCCTAAACGTCCGCGCTTAACGGTTAGTTTAAGTACTGATGATTATAGCCAGTTAGGGGAGCGTTACGGTATTCCCGCAGATAATCAACTTGCGATAAAGAAGTCAGTTGTGGAAGAATTAACAAAATTTGCTTCAACAACTGACTTTTCAAAGCATAAATAGCACTATTCGAGTAAAAGCACAGCTGCCAGGTGGCCTGTGCTTAATCTTTTATATGATTAGTTTTCTGGTTCAATCCAATACATATCATTGCTTATTGCACGTTGCTTAGATTGCTCAATCGCAGTTAATAAAGAATATTGTTTACGTTGAACCCATTTAAAATATTCCACCTGAGTTTCATTGTCCTCTTCTGAAATAGCTAATTCATAAATGGTTTCTAACATACTAAGCTCTTGAATTCCCTGATATATATCCAACCATGGATAACAGTACTCAACGCTCTTCTCTGTACTAAATAAGTTACCTAAGCTAAAACCAGTCATCAAGTTAGCTGCCAATACGCCTTCCTGTTTTAACAAATCTTCGATGGTTAATTTAGACTGCGAAGATAATGTTGTTTTTAAACTAGACCAACTTTCAGTCAATACGCTATCTGAGAAAGTTAACATTGAGATGTCTTTTTCTACTATGTCATTTCTTTTTTCAAGCTGAATTAACCATTCGGTTAACCTTAAAACAAAATTACAGTAACGTGAGTTATGCAACATGTTAAAAATATCTTCTTCATTAGGCAAAGACTGTTCAGCTAAACGAAGCTTCTTTTTTAACTGCTTTAATTTCGGTAACTTACGAATGTAATAAGCTTTATTTTCTAATAGTTTTTGAAAAACTAAGCGCTCTTCCACCCATGAGAAGCTACGTGCCAACCACTGTAAGTCTTCAATCCAAGGGCAACCAATAAATGACACGCCCGCTTCTTTAAACAGGTGAATATTTTGATGTAAAAACATAATGCTTTTATTTAATTCCACTAAAGCATTAAAGTCACCGGTTGCTAGGTAACAATGCTCATGATATTGCAAATGCTTTAAACCGTGCTGAAAGTTAACTGAAAGGGCTTCTCGAATACTCATTTTAGGATTTAACTCAGAGAAATCGAGCGGTCTAGATTGAAATTGAGCATTGTTTACTAGCATGTAGCCACGTTGTGCTTTACTGACATTACCTAAACGTACTTGCGGAAGAGAAGCAATATCTTCAGCTAATACAAACAGCTGATTTTCATCGCCTTTTACTAGTTCTAACTCAACTTCACAAATGGCTGACTCATTTTCTTGCGCAGTAATTTTGCCGCAATCATAAGCCAGCTCTATTAATGTGCCATCTTGCATCTCTAGTAACCAATGTAAACGTCTAAAGTCAGTGTTAAATAACGGAGAGATGGAAGCTTGCAATGCTTCAAGATCACAACCTTCTGGCCATATTTTACTGTTAAATCGCGCTAATTCAGGATGCAGTCCTTCAATATTCTCGTTATATTCAGGGCGCTGATGCAGCCCACCGATCACCCTGCCTGATGTTTTGATAGTTTGTGTACACTTATCATCGATACGACGTACTCTTAACCCCATATCCATCTTTCTTAGTGAATTCGATGGTGTTTCAAAATAGACGTTATACATCATTTGGTCTTTGTGTGAGATGGTGATGTATTGACTTATTTTGGCCAAAAGTTGATCGGCAAAGTGAGGATTAAAAAAAAACTTTATTTCTATCTCTGTTTCCATAACGTTTACCAATGATTACCTTATATTTAATAGTCTAGATCATTTTAAATGATGAAATATCTTAATAATTCTAAATTGATGTTCTATTGTGTGCAAAAGAAAGTTAACATGCGCCTCAATAATTTGTTCAATTAAACCAGATTTGGTTACTAAACCATAAGAAGTAAGGTGATTCATGCCAGTTAATTCAATACTTGGAATGTTTGCAAAGTCTCCAATTAGACCAATCCAACTACATATGGATAAAGTCTGTTTATGTAGTGATCTACTTTTATCCTTCTTTGAGGCAAGTTCAAAGAATGATTGGGTGAAAGCAGACAAAATCCGCAATGATATTTCGCAATATGAAAAGCAAGCAGATGAGCTTAAACGAGAGCTTCGTTTAGCCTTACCTAAAGGCTTATTTATGCCAATTGATAGAGCTGATCTGTTAGAACTGGTCAATCGTCAAGATAAGATTGCCAATACAGCAAAAGATATTGCAGGGCGAACTTTTGGCCGACACCTTCAAATACCAGAAGAAATACAATCAGACTTTATGACTTACATTCAACGTAGCTTAGATGCCATACATCAAGCTAAGAATGCAATCAGTGAGCTAGATGAATTACTTGAAACAGGCTTTAAAGGCAGAGAAGTCGATTCTGTAACAAAAATGATCGAAAAGCTTGAGTCAATTGAAGATCACACAGATTCACTGCAAATTAAATTACGTCAAGACTTATTAAGCGTAGAAGATAACTACAAACCTGTAGATGTTATGTTTTTATATAAAATTTTAGAATGGGTAGGCAGTCTTGCAGATCACTCAGAATTGATTGGCACCCAGCTAGAACTGATTCTAGCAAGATCGTAGTTTTAAGGATTTATTATGGATATTTTAAACACATACGGCAGCACATTAATATTATTTGCTGGCATTGTAGGTTTTTTAATGGCGTGGGGCATCGGTGCCAATGATGTAGCAAACGCAATGGGAACCTCTGTTGGCTCGAAAGCCTTAACCATCAAACAGGCAATTATTATTGCCATGATTTTTGAATTTACCGGCGCTTACCTAGCAGGTGGGGAAGTAACTTCAACGATCCGTAAAGGTATTATTGATGCCAGTTATTTCATCGATCAACCTGAATTATTAGTCTATGGGATGACCGCAGCCCTGTTGGCAGCTGGTTTATGGTTAATTATAGCTTCTTATTACGGCTGGCCTGTTTCTACAACACACTCAATCGTAGGGGCTATTGTCGGCTTCTCTGCTGTGGGTGTCGGTGTTGATAGTGTCACTTGGAGTAAGGTAGTAGGGATAGTAGGTAGCTGGGTTGTCACCCCGCTTATATCCGGTGTTATTGCTTATATGATCTTTATGAGTTCTCAAAAACTCATTTTTAATACCAAAGATCCGATCAAAAATGCCAAACGTTATGTTCCATTTTATATGTTTTTAGCAGGCTTTATTCTTTCATTAGTGACAATCACTAAAGGCCTTAAACATGTTGGATTACATTTCTCGACGGTTGAAGCGGCTATTTTAGCTGTACTTATTGGTATTATTGTTGCTGTTATCGGTAAAATATTTATTAATCGAGTAAAAATAGATCCTGAAGCAGATAAAGAGATGCATTTTTCAAATGTTGAAAAAATATTCGCTGTATTAATGGTGATCACTGCATGTGCAATGGCCTTTGCACATGGTTCAAATGACGTTGCAAACGCAATTGGCCCACTAGCAGCAGTGGTCAATATTGTTCATAATGACGGACAAATCAGTGCACAAGCAGCTTTAGCGTGGTGGATTCTACCGTTAGGTGGTATCGGTATTGTATTAGGTCTCGCTATTTTTGGTAAGCGCGTAATGGCAACCATTGGACAAGGTATTACACATTTAACACCTAGTCGAGGCTTTGCGGCTGAACTCGCAGCAGCTTCTACTGTCGTAATTGCATCTGGCACAGGATTACCAATCTCAACAACTCAAACATTAGTGGGTGCGGTACTAGGTGTAGGTATGGCGCGTGGTATCGCGGCTCTTAATTTAGGCGTTATTCGTAATATTGTTATTTCATGGGTAATTACATTGCCTATTGGTGCAACATTAGCAATTATCTTTTTCTATATGTTAAAGGCTATTTTTTCTTAAAAATAGTTAATTTAAACTGAAAAAAGAGAGCTGTTGCTCTCTTTTTGCTTTACTGCATAGAAATAACTTTTAGAATAACAATTCATTTAATTTTTTGTAATAAAGGCTTTCTCTTGAAATTATTTAAAATATTACTCGTGTGTTTATTTTTTCCGTTTACTAGCTTCGCTGCAACACAATATGTCAGTGATGACTTATCCATTTTTATGCATTCAGGTCCGAGTACAAAATATCGTATTATCGGCAGTATTAATGTGGGGACAAAGCTAACCACGCTTAAGTCAAATAACACGACTAAATTTACTCAAATAAAAACTCCAACAGGGCGAGTAGGCTGGGTTAACTCTTCGCAAATCCAGGATGAAGAGCCAGCTAAAGCGTTATTACCAGCACTACAAGAAAAATATCAAGAGAGCCAAGCCAAACTCAATGAAATTAATAGTAAAAATGAACAAGCTAATGCCAGCAAAGAACAAGCTATCCTTAATAAGGATAGTCTTATTGCTCAATTAGAAAGCGAGAAAAGATCGTTACGTAGTACCATAGAAGAGTTGGAAGCACGTAATAAAGAGCTAGATATTTTGCAAGATACCAAAGAAGAACGGATACAAATGCAATGGTTAATGGGCGGCGGTAGTGTTTTATTCGTCGGCATATTATTTGGCCTAATCATTCCATTCCTACCACGCCGTAGAAAACGTTCAGAAAACTGGTAAAGCCAGACATTTAATAAACAAACGTACCTTGCTGCGTTTGTTTATTACCCTTCCCAGTCTTCTAATGACTCTAGTGTAAAGCTTTGTTTACCTAATCTAAATACACTTTGCTGTGGCAAAATATCTAATAGTTCAATATCACCGATACGATCACCGACTCGTAAATCAACACCGTTAATACGAATCCATCTATCTTTTTCAATTGTTGAATAAACATGTGAATCATAACGCATCACAGGTACTTGATATTGGAACTTCGCTGGCATCGATGAGATGTCTGATGCAACAAGTACAGGGGCTTCCTCGACCGGCTGAAGATCAAAGCTAGACTTCTTCCCTTGCTCTAACTCAACGGCTAATGCAAAGCGTTGTCTGAGCTCAGCAGAGATATCATCTACCGAAACATCTTCATTAATAGGCGTACTACTTTCATTATTAGTTTTTTGTATTGCAACGCTAGGTTTTGAGGTCGATTTTTTAACGTCATTAAGATCTGCTTTGATCCATTTTGGCGCTTCGTTCTCAAGCGCAAGTGTTAGTGGCGCGGTATCAAAGTGAATCACACCAACCAGGCTTTCAGGTGCCTCTGAAGGAGCGTTACTCTCAATTTCTGGTAATACTTCAATAATAGGAATAGGCTTTACTGGCACTTCCAAGGCTGTTTTTGACGTAGGTTTAACCAACAAATAAATCACAATCGAAAATAAAATAGCGATAGTCACTAAGGCGATTACCGCCACCAGCTTCCAACGATTGTCAGATGATTTGTCAATAAAGCTCGGTGTTTGCTGTTTATTTTTTTCTAATGCTTTCAAGATAGTAGACATAATATTCTTATAAGAGTGAAGGTACTTTTGAGTCTGTTTGTTGCAACAGCAGCATCAAGGTCTGCTTTCCTGCAATGCCATCAGCAACGAGATTATTATTTTCTTGGAATTCGATAACTTGTGACTTTAACTTCCAATCAAATCGGGTTTTATTACCATCAGGTAAGCCTGCTAATCGATTCAAGTGGCTACTTAACCAAAATACTCTATCGCCTTTTTCACCAAATTTTAATGGATTACTGGCATTGATAGGTGTTTTCCATAGGATAGTACTTTCACCACTCCAATATTCTAATAACCACTTTTTAGTCACAGTAATCATTTGTGAGCCTATTAATAGCTGATAATTCTTTCCTACTTGGTAAAGTACGGTATAGACAGAATCTTCATCATTAACCAATTCAATTACGGCAGGATAATTGAGCAACTCTAATTTCTGTAAGCTGGTCTTTTCTGAGAAGCATTGTAATAAAGCGCCTTCTCCCTGATCACAACTAACGTTATTTAAACTAACCTCATATCCCCAAACCGCATAAAGGGTTTTAAGTGCATTGGTAAAACGATTATTATTCAAATCAAGTTCTGGGTAGGCATCAAACCAAGGTAACGATGCTTGCTGATCTATAATTGAGCTCTCGCTAACGATAGGCGCAATAGCCTCGCCATTATCGACAATGGTTGATGTTCGATCATCAATCACTACCGGCGGATCAACTTGATTCGTATCACTAAGTGCTTCCCCTAGCTCTGCAATGCCATCGAGTGCTTGTTGCGGCTGATTAAAATAATGGATTATCTTTGGTGCTTGAACAGCGGTAAAAATAACCAATAAAATCAGTAAAACCACTCGCCAAATTTGTTTAAATGGTTTATTCAAGATTGAAGTATCAAGACTTAAATCCATCTCTTTGACAGCAGAGTCGATCATTTTTGCAGTAACTTTAGGGGAATTTAATGTGTATGCACAGAGCATACTACGATCACAAATTAAATTGATTAAACGTGGGATACCACCACTATATTTGAAGATACGTTTTAATAATTTAGTTTCAAAAATGGGGTAACTTGCGCCCGCGACATTAAGCCGGTGTTGAATATAATATTCAGTTTCCTGCAAATTCAATGGTAATAAGTGATAACGAGCTGTGATACGCTGTGCAAGCTGGCGTAGTTGATTTTCTTTTAATTTCTGCTGTAATTCTGTTTGACCAATCAAGATAACTTGCAGCGGCTTTTTATTATTTGACTCTATATTGGTCAATAATCTTAATTGCTCTAACACTGAAAAACTTAAATGTTGTGCTTCATCAATTAATACGATGGCACTTCTACCTTGATCTAAGTTATTCAACATCCAACTACTAATGGCATCAAATAATACTTTTAAACTTGCTCTTTCAACATCATAAGCAATATTTAACTGATCACAAATGGTCGCTAATAACTCAATTTCTGTTTGTGCAGGATTTAAAATGAAGGCGATATCTGTTTTATCTGATATATCTTCTAATAGCGCTCGGCAAACAGTGGTTTTACCTGTCCCTACTTCACCTGTTAATAAAACAAAGCCACCATTACCCTGTAAGCCATACATTAAATGAGCTAAAGCTTCTTTATGTCGGTCACTTAAAAAAAGAAAATCAGGATCAGGTGAGATCGAAAATGGCTGTTCTTTTAAAGAGAAAAAGTCTTGGTACATTGTAAACCTTTAACTGAGTATTGAGCTTTATTCTAGCGTTGATCCTCATCATAAACCATTTATGTATTAAATTGATTGTAATACAGAAGACAAAAATGACGGATATTAATTATATTGAACAAGAACAAGTTACTATATTTTTTACTACTTTGGTTATAATAACCAAAATAATCGTTTAAGGGGTAAACAATGCATGTATTTTTAGTTGGTGGTGCAGTAAGAGATCAATTACTAGGCATTGAAATCAAAGATCGTGATTACGTTGTACTTCACAGTACGCCAGAAGAGATGTTAAAAGAGGGCTTTACCCAAGTTGGTAAAGACTTTCCTGTCTTTTTACACCCTAAAACAGGCGATGAATACGCGTTGGCTAGAACAGAACGCAAACAAGGCACTGGTTACACTGGTTTTACTTGTTATGCAGGACAAGATGTTACCCTAGAAGAAGATCTGGCTCGTCGCGATTTAACCATCAATGCAATGGCACAATCATCAGATGATAAAATTGTTGATCCCTATGGTGGCCAACAAGACTTACAAAATAAAATATTACAACATGTCAGCCCCGCATTTAGTGAAGATCCATTAAGGGTATTACGTGTCGCTCGCTTCGCTGCTCGTTTTCATAAAATCGGCTTCACAATAGCTCCTGAAACACAGAAATTAATGGCTGATATTGTCAAAGGCGGTGAATTACAAAACCTAAGCCCTGAACGTGTATGGACAGAAACAGAGAAAGCATTACAAAGTGATAGCCCTCACATTTATTTTCAAGTGTTACGTGATTGTGGAGCCCTAGCCGCTTTATTCCCTGAAATAGATAACCTTTATGGTGTGCCTGCACCAAAACGCTGGCATCCTGAAATTGATACTGGTATACACACCTTAATGGTTGTTGAACAAGCCAGCCTATTATCCGATTCACTGGCTTTCCGTTTTGCCTGTTTAGTACATGATTTAGGAAAAGCCCTGACGCCTCCAAGTGAATGGCCAAGTCATAAAGGCCATGGACAAAAAGGTTTAGCAGTTATTAAAAAATTCTGTAAACGCCTTAAGGTACCTAATGAATGTCGTGATTTAGCATTAATTGTCAGTGAATTTCATACTACTATTCATACTGCATTTGAATTAAAAGCAAGTACCATGGTCAGCATAATGGATAGATGTGATGCTTGGCGTAAACCACAACGCTTTCATCAAATGCTGCAATGTTGCGTCGCTGATTCTAAAGGCAGAACAGGGTTTGAATTATTGCCTTACCCTACCGCTGATTATATGTGGGAAGCTTTTCAAGAAGCCCTCAAAGTCGATATTCAAGCAATCATTAAAGCAGGCTTTAAAGGGGCTGAGATTAAACAGGAATTAAACCAACAACGGATTCAATTAGTACAAGCATTTAAACAGCAGCACAGTCAATAAATGTGCTGCTTTGTCTCATTAGCTTGCTAAGATATAAAACAGGCAAGCACCTAAAATCAAACGATAAATAACAAAAGGTAACATGCCAACTTTATTTAATAAGATAAGAAATACATGAATGCATAAAATGGCACTAACAAACGAAACGCCAGCCCCAAGTAATAAAGAGGGCCAATCAACATACTCATCAGAAGTAACAAATTTTAACAAATCATAACCTGATGCCATTGAGATGATGGGAATTGACATTAAAAAAGAGAAACGAGCAGCAGCATTTCTCGTTAGCCCTAACATAAGGCCCGCTGTTATTGTAACGCCTGAACGTGATGTCCCAGGAATTAAGGCTAATGCTTGAGCAAAACCAAATAGAATAGCTCCTTTTAGGCCTGTTTGATATTCTGTTTTAACTTGCTTTGCCTTACTATCAGCCCACCACAATAATAACCCAAATACGATAGTAGTAATGGCAATCACATAACCACTGCGTAGATATAACTCAACGTAATCTTTTCCCAAAAAACCAATCACAGCAGCCGGTATGGTTGCCCAAATAATCCACCAAGCTAATTGGCTATTTTGTGTATGCTTTTTATTTTTTACAGAATCAACCCAAGCGACTGACATGCAACTGACTTCACGATAAAAATAAATAAGCACTGCCGCTAGTGTGCCAATATTCAACACCAGATCAAATGCTAACCCCTGATCTTGCCAGCCAAATAACACTGAGGGCAAAATTAAATGCGCAGAACTGGAAATAGGCAAAAACTCAGTCAACCCTTGAATTAAGGCTAATACAACAATCTCTAGAATACTCATTATTATCTCTTTTAAGCAGCTTATTTTTTATTATTGAGGACTAGTTGATAAAACTATTTCCTTTAGTTTTTGTTTATGCGCAGGGTATGTTAACCATAACTCTTGATAGCTAGTTGCTAACACTGGATGCTGTCGATTTTTAGCCAATTCCGCTAGAGGTTTTAAAACAAATGCATTTTTAGTGATTTCGGCACGAGGAATATTATATGCGGTATCGATCACTTGATCGTACAAAAGAAGATCGAGATCGATTGCAGTAACCACCTGATCTGTCTTTTTTCTACTTCGCCCTAAATGTAATTCAATCTCTTTTAACTTATTAATTAATGCTTTAATAGTTAAATCACAATGAAATTCAGCAACTAAGTTATAGAAATTTTGTCCTTTAAAACCAACAGCTTCACTTTCATATACATGTGAAACAGTTACTTTTCCGAAGGTTTTCTTTAAGATATTAATACTAGCAATAATATTATTGTCTCGGTTAAAGTTTGAACCAATACCAATAAAAATATGCGCCACTATTTTACACCACGCTCAATTTGTACACCTAAACTCTGTGCCTTAGGAAGTGCGCCCGGTTTATGTAACGTAAGCTTGATCCAAGGCACCGAAAACTCTTCCATAATTAACGCAGCCACACGCTCAGCCATCGTTTCAATGAGTTCAAATACGTTTTCTTGGGCAAATTTATTTACTCGCTCCGACACACTAAAATAATTTAACGCCAAGTTAATATCGTCACTTTTAGCAGCAGGTTTATTATCAAAGGCCATTTCCAAATCAAAATAGAGTTTTTGTTGTACTGACTTTTCCCAATTATAAACACCGATTGTGCTAATAACCTCTAACTGCTTGATAAAAACAATATCCATTTTAAACCTTTTTTATTATGAGCATTTTTTAGACAGCTGCACTTTTGTTTATCACTATTAACGCGTAAACTCTGCGCGACCTTTGTTGATAAAGCAGTAAAAGAGCTCAATGATGACCGGTACTTGTTGATGCAAACACAAAACAGTTATTGCATCTCACTGAGCCATACAATCAGCAAATATTTATCTGCCCACTTAATTAGAATTGCCGCGCATTTTACCTTAATAGGATGAAATAAGTATCATGTTTATATTAATAACGCTTATTTTTAGTCTTTTCGCCTACTTTTTAGGGGGGTTAAATGGTGCAATCTTATTATCTAAATTTAAGGGTTGGACCGATCCTCGCTTACATGGTTCAAAAAATCCTGGTGCAACCAATATGTTGCGTCTTCATCATGCACAAGCCGCTAGTTTAGTGCTTATTTTTGACCTATTAAAAGGTACGATTCCCGTTTACTGCGCTTATTTAATAGGCCTGCCGCCACTCGCCATTGGCTTTGTTGGGATTGCAACTTGCTTAGGGCATATTTTTCCCCCTTACCATGATTTTAGAGGAGGGAAAGCTGTAGCAACTGGACTAGGGACCTTACTCCCTTTAGGCATGAATATGACTGGCTTAATCGTTATTACTTGGTTATTGTCTGTGGCTTTGACTGGCTATTCCTCTTTAGCCGCTATTATCACTGCACTTAGTGCACCTATTTATATCTACTTTATCAAACCAGAGTTCACTGTTCCGGTAATCATGCTCTCCAGTTTAATTATTCTTAGGCATATCGGTAATATCCGTCGTTTAATACGCGGTAAAGAGAAAAAAATAGTCAATTGGAAATAAATAATCCTGTTAAGGGCATAACAACAGTTTCCATACTTAGCCAAAAGGATTATGACAAAGGTAGCCTTAAACGTTTATACTTAGGGCACAGAAAAGACGAGTTTATATTGGTCTTTTTAATTTTTGTTTTTTGGTAGGAAGGAAATTTTATGCGCTTATTACACACAATGTTACGTGTTAGTGATTTACAGAAATCATTGGATTTTTATCAACAAGTGTTAGATATGAAGTTATTACGTCAATCAGAAAACGCGGAATATAAATATACACTGGCTTTCCTTGGGTATGGCGATGAAGTAGACACCACGGTTATTGAGTTAACTTATAACTGGGGCACTGATAGCTACGATATGGGGAATGCTTACGGACATATTGCTATTGAAACCGATGACATTTACCAAACTTGTGAAAAAATAAAAAGTCTAGGTGGCATTATTACACGCGAACCAGGCCCTGTTAAAGGCGGCACGACAGTAATTGCTTTTGTGAAAGACCCTGATGGCTACATGATTGAGTTAATCAATAAAAAAGATGCAGGTAAAGGTTTAGGCGAAGTTTAATCTACAACCAATCATTACCGACAATCAAAAAGGGGCTGATAACATGCTATGTTATCAGCCCCTTTTTACTTATAAGGTTTATACGGATAGTTTATTTAGGTAAAAAACCAATACGATCGTAAACCTTAGCTAACGTTGCAGCTGCACGCTCACGGGCTTTCTCAGCCCCTACTCTTGCCATTGCTTGTAACGCTTGCTCATCGGCACGTAACTCTTTAAAACGTGCTTGAATTGGCTCTAACAGCGTCACAACTGCATCAGCAGTATCTGATTTTAGATGGCCATACATTTTATCTTCATACTCAGGAATCAAACTATCAATAGAACGATTTGTTGAACATGACAATAAAGTCAATAAGTTAGACACACCTGGCTTTTCAGCAGTATCAAAGTAAATACGAGCTTGCTCATCAGAGTCTGTGGCTGCACTTTTGATTTTCTTGGCTATTTTTTTCGGATCTTCTAATAACCCGATAAAGTTTTTTTCATTATCGTCAGATTTAGACATCTTCTTAGTCGGCTCTTGTAAGCTCATAATACGTGCACCATGCTCTGGAATAGCAGGCTCAGGTACTATAAAGGTATCGCCGTAAGCATTATTAAAACGAGTTGCAATATCACGCGCTAATTCAAGATGTTGCTTTTGATCGCTACCTACAGGCACGCTTTGTGGGCCATATAATAAGATATCAGCAGCCATTAATACTGGGTAACTGAATAGACCAGCATTAATATTCGTCACATTTTTTTGTGATTTATCTTTGAACTGTGTCATACGGTTTAATTCACCCATTTGCGTATGACAGTTTAAAATCCAAGATAATTCTGCATGTTCAGGTACTTGAGATTGAATAAACATGGTGCTTTTTTGTGGGTCAATACCGACTGCCTGGTACATTGCTAAGCCATCATAAATCGCATTACGTAACGCTTTAGGATCTTGACGAACAGTGATTGCATGTAGGTCAACCAAACAGAATAAACAATCGTTAGTTTCTTGCATTACTACCCATTGGCGTAACGCACCCATGTAGTTACCAATCGTTAAGCCACCTGATGGCTGGCATCCACTTAATACAACAGGTTTAGTCATTTTTACTTTCCTTCATTGCCTTTACAGCAATGTTAATAATTCATCGAAATGATTAACAATATAATCTGGGTTAATCTGTGCTATCGGCTCGCCAAAATTGTAGCCATAAGTTAAGGCAATGGTAGATACTTTAGCATGCTGTCCGGCTAAAATGTCATTACGAGAGTCACCAACCATAACGGCTTGTGAAACATTAATATTAAAATGCTCACATGCATATTCAATCTGCATTGGATCTGGCTTATTACGCGCTAAGGTATCACCTCCTAGCAACAGATCAAAACATCGGTTAATACCAAAATAGCTTAGTAAGTCGGGTAAGAATTTTTCAGCTTTGTTAGTTGTTAATACAATCTTATAACCTTTATCTTGCAGCTTAAACAACGTACTTTTTACTGCAGGGTACAAACCAGATTCTGTGTTTAGAAACTGCTGATAATACCCCTCAAAAATACTCACGGCATTAGCCAGCATTTCTTGAGAACAAGCATTGCCATTAACATGCTGCAAACAACGCTCAACCATTTTGACAATACCATCACCAACCCAAGTTTTTACAATTAGGTCATTAACATTAGTTAGCGATAACTCATCTAACATGGCATTTAAAGACAAACGTAGATCAGGAACACTATTAACTAACGTTCCATCAAGATCAAAACAGATTAATTTAATATCAGTAAGTTGAGACATAATCAGTAATTTATTTTACTTTTGCTAACTGTTCACGCATTTCATCAATTACCGCTTTGTAGTCAGGTTTATTGAAGATAGCAGACCCTGCAACAAACATATCAGCTCCAGCTTCTGCAATTTCTTTAATATTATCTGTTTTAACACCACCGTCGACTTGTAAACGAATATCGCGACCACTTTCATCAATAAGCTTACGTACTTGACGTAGTTTTTCTAGTGTATGAGGGATAAATGATTGACCACCAAACCCTGGATTAACAGACATTAATAGGACAACATCTAGTTTATCCATCACATGTGTTAACTGCTCTAAAGAGGTTGCTGGATTTAATACTAAACCAGCTTTACAACCATGATCTTTAATAAGTTGTAAAGAACGGTCGACATGTTGTGAAGCTTCAGGGTGGAAAGTGATAATAGATGCGCCGGCTTTAGCGAATTCAACAATCATTGTATCTACAGGTTGCACCATTAGGTGTACATCAATAGGTGCTGTAATACCAAAATCACGCAGTGCTTTACACACCATTGGACCAATTGTTAAGTTTGGTACGTAATGGTTATCCATCACATCAAAGTGCACTACATCAGCACCATCATCTAATACTTTTTGAACATCATCACCCAAACGAGCAAAGTCTGCAGAAAGGATTGAAGGTGCAATTAAATAATCTGTCATAGTGGTCTGTTCCCAGTTAGGTATATTATGTAAATAAATATTCTGTGCATTATTCTACCTAAGCGGCACTTAACACACTAATGTTGTTTCTCTTAAACTTTATCTTTCGCAGGAAAAAAAGCAAAAAGCTCGGCAGCTGGCACACGTTCTGTTGACTTACTGCTAATCGTACGCGTAACAAAAAAACTATCGCATTGTGCATCGCGATATAATTCTTGTGTCAATGTCGTGTCATGATTACTTAACAACACTGCCGCCTTACTCTCACGCGCCAGTTTTGCTAACTGAGCTTGATCATCCAAGGTAAAACCTTGCGTCGCATAACTTGTAAAAGAAGCACTTTTACTTAATGGTACATAAGGGGGATCACAGTACAACACATCGGTATCACGCAAATACAAAAATAGCTTTTGATAAGACTTACAGGTAAACGTCGCCTTTTTTGCTTTCTCTGCAAAGAATAATAGTTCTTCTTCAGGAAAATAAGGTTTTTTATAGCGGCCAAAAGGTACATTAAAACCACCATTTTTATTATAACGGCATAGGCCATTATAACCGTGTCTATTCATATACAAGAATAACAATGAACGTAAATACACGTCATCGCTGTTATTAAACTCTTCTCGTAATTGATAATATATTTTTTCTTGGTTGTATTTTGCTTGGAAGTATACTTTTGCGTCGGCAATAAACTTCTTTGGCCTACGCTTAATTATTTTATACATTTCAATGAGATCAGGGTTGATGTCATTGAGTATATATTCATCAAAGTCACTGTTTAAGAAAACAGAACCAGCACCGACAAAGGGTTCTATTAAACGCGTTGCAGCAGGTAATCGAGCATTGATTTGCTCGGTTAACGAATATTTACCACCAGCCCACTTAAGGAAAGCTCTATTTTTTTTATTCATCACTCAACCGTAAATCTTCAACAGTCGATCCACTTACAAGTGAAACAAAAATAAGATAAAGAGGAAAGAAGTTGCAACTTTTTAATAAGTTGCAACTGCGAATGTAACAAAATCAACACCTTCTTAACCATAGTGCTTAAGATTCTATTACTTCACGAAGTACGTCTTCACTGACGTTATCAACAATTGCACTTGTACCAACAGAAGTTGGCAAGATTAAACGTAATTTTCCATCAAGCACTTTCTTATCGAGTTGCATATGTTCTGCAAAATGAGTGTATTTCATCTCAGAAGGTGCTGTTAATGGTAAGTCAAACTGTTCAATAAGTTGACTAATACGCGATGCCTCAGCTTCGTTAATCAAGCCTTCTTTTAATGACGTTTTTGCCGCTAAAACCATACCTGCAGCAACCGCTTCACCATGCAACCAGTTGCCATACCCTTGTTCAGCTTCTATAGCGTGTCCAAATGTATGCCCTAAGTTTAATAACGCTCGAATGCCATGCTCTTTTTCATCTAAAGCCACTACTTCAGCCTTGATTGCACAACAACGTTTTAACATATAGATAATTGCATCAGCTTGTAATGATTTAATCGCAGCAATATTTTCTTCAAGCCAAGTAAAAAATGCTTGGTCATAAATGATGCCGTATTTAATAACTTCAGCCATACCAGCTGCAAACTCACGATCAGGTAACGTTTTTAAGCATTCAATATCAATCACAACAGCTTGAGGTTGATAAAAAGCACCGATCATGTTTTTACCAAGTGGGTGGTTAACTGCTGTTTTACCACCAACTGAAGAGTCTACTTGAGAAAGCAAAGTGGTCGGTATTTGCACGAATGGAATACCTCGTTGATAACATGCCGCAGCAAAACCAGCCATATCACCGATAACACCACCACCTAATGCAATAATGGTTGTATCACGGGCATGCTTTTTAGCTAATAGCTCACTTAAGATAGTCTCAAACGTCGATAAGGTTTTATACTGCTCGCCATCCGGTAAAATAACTTCATCTAGTTGATAATGCGCTAGTGTTTTTTTACACGCATCAAGATATAAAGGTGCAACCACATCGTTTGTTACGATCATGACTTTTTTGCCCTTTATTGCACTATCAAATAATGAAGCGTCAGCTAATAAATCTACGCCAATAGAAATTGGGTAGCTACGATCACCTAAATCAACGAATAACTTTTCCATTAAAAATCCAATAACTCTATAATCTGACTTGCAACCACTTTCGCGCTTTGCTCATCAGTTTCAATTGTATAATCAGCAGCTTCTTCATAAAGAGCATTACGCTTTTCTGCCAATGACTCTAGTACAGATTGTGGGTCATCTGTTTGCAGTAATGGTCTACGCTTATCTTTCAGCGTTCTTGCTAATTGCTTTTTCACACTCGTTTTTAAATAAACGACAATACCGCGAGCAGATAGATGCGTTCGATTTTCTTGTCGAATCACAGCTCCACCGCCTGTCGCTAAAACAATACCGTGCCTTTTTGTTAGTTCGTCTAACATATCATGTTCACGGTTTCTAAAACCTTCTTCACCTTCCACATCAAATACCCAAGCAATATCAGCGCCTGTTTTACGCTCAATCTCAGTATCTGAATCTAGAAAGTCTAAGTGCAGCATTTGTGCTAGTTGACGGCCAATTGTGCTTTTACCTGCCCCCATCGGGCCAATTAAAAATATATTACGCTGTTCTGCCATGTTGGTATTTTACTCAAGTGATTGATTACTGGGAAACCCCTTAAAAATTAAAGAGAAGTGTCTTATTATCGCAATTGTTAACAATACATTGCAAGATATAAAAAAACCGAAACAAGAATTGAGCTATCCATCATACTTAGATCATAGTTATTCATGCCTTTATTGCATGACAATACGCGGCGTGACAAAGATTAAAAGCTCTGATTTACTACTATCTTTAATGGTGTTTCTAAAGAAAAAACCAAGATAAGGTATATCGCCTAAAATAGGCACCTTATTCACAGTGTCTGTTACTTGTTGTTGATAAATACCGCCAAGTACTAAGGTTTCACCGTTATCAACCAATACTTGTGTCGATATTTCCTGTGTATCAATTGATACCGCTTCCCCAGTGCTAGTAGAAATCGTCTCTCCAACCGAGTCCTGAGTAATGGTTAAGCTTAATATAAGTTTATTATCTGGTGTTATCTGTGGTGTAACCTCTAAACTTAATACCGCTTTTTTAAAACTAACTGAAGTTGCTCCCGAAGAAGCCGATTCAACATAGGGAATCTCAGTCCCCTGTTCAATATAGGCGGTTTGTTGATTTAAGGTTGTAATACGCGGACTGGCAATAATCTCTGCTTTGCTTTCTTGTTCTAACGCCGTTAGTTGTAAATCTAATATATTACCATCAGCTAATTTAGCAACCTGAATACCTAGTGTTCCCGCTGGTGAGCTAATTGGCAAATTAACACCTAATGTATTTAGTGTATTGCCTGTTTCTGTAATACCAGACCATTGCACGCCTAAATCCTCACCCACTGAGTCACTAACCGTCACCATCCTCGCTTCAATGACAACTTGACGCACCGCGATATCCAATACTTCAAGCATCTCTTTAAGACGGTCAATGACCACGGTTGTATCTTTCACTAGTAAAGTATTAGTTCTTTCATCAACACTGACACTGCCTCGCTCAGACAATAAGCTTGCCTTTTCAGTAGATAACATAGCGGCGATATCAGCGGCTTTAGCATAATTAATTTGAATGAATTCAGAATATAAGGGAGCCAATTTAGCAGCCTGCTGGTCACTCTCTAATTGCGTTCTGTCTTTAGCTGCAATTTCACTTGCTGGTGCAATCATTAATACATTGCCATCGATACGTTTATCTAGCCCTCTTACTTTTAAAATAAGATCTAGCGCCTGTCTCCAAGGCACATCATCCAAACGTAAGGTAATGTTGCCATTAACTGAATCACTAATCACTAAATTCATACCATTAAAGTCAGCAATTAACTGTAATACAGTGCGGACTGGGATGTCCTGAAAATTCAAAGAAATGGCTTTACCTTGATACTTGCTATTCGCCTTACTGGTTTTTTCTTTTTTGCTTATATCAATAATAAGTTGGTTATCTATTTGCTCAGAGCGATAATCAAAATCACCTTTAATATTGATTTCAAGACGCGCGGTACGATTATCACTAAAGGTTTCAACTGAATTAACCACGGTTGCAAAATCGACTACATCCATTACATATAAAAGCGTTTTAGGAATACCAGTACTTTTAAAATCAACAATTAACTTACTTCCTCGACGGTGTAAATCAACGGCAATATTGGCATTATCCAAATACACAAACAGCTTGCCTTGTCCCTGACGTCCTCTTTGAAAGTCAATATTGCTGATATTATTAATAACTCCTTTAATACTTTCTTTAGAGGTGCTTTTGTTCTGTTGGTTCTGTTTACTGTTATTGGCTTGTTCGGTTTTGCCAAAATCACCATTTTGTAAGATGGCTGCAGCTATCGCTGATTCTTGCGCTGACAATATGATTTTGTTAGGCGCTTCACCAAAATTAACAATAATATACTTTCCTTGTTTAAATACTTGATAAGGCATTAATTTATATAAATTAATTTTTATCGAAAGTCCTGCTGAAGTACTTTTAGTGTAGACATGCTTAATGCCACTTTTAGCGATATCGACGGGGTTAACATGCATAGCTGAAGTGCTATTTGGAATATCAATAATCAGCTGTGTGGGGTTATATTGAAATTTCTCTCTATATACGCTGACATTTTCACTAAATTTAAACTGTAGTTGGTTTTTTTGTGCTGAAAATGGATTTACATTCAATGCTAAAAGCTGCTGTGCAGTCACTGAAGCTGAGGTCAATAACATAATCAAAGCAAAGCTAATCCCTAAAGTTCTTCGTATATTGCTCAGTTTCATTGAAATTCCCCCACAACTTATGCTCATTTCGCAACTAAATTGATTTGACTAATACGCTCTTTACTACAACCATTTAGATCCGATATATACTCTAATACTTCAATATTATCGTGGTTTACTTTGATAACTTTTGCATTATTTAAGCCAAGATAAGAGCCTAATTTAACTCGATATATATTGCTATCAATGGTCTTTACCAAAGCCCACAACTCCTGATCTAACATAATCGTTCCACGCATCTCGATGGCTTCTATAGTGGCCTTTTCTAAAGCTCGATTTTGTTCAGGAAAATCAGCTGAAATACAACTATCGATAGTCGGTGCGTTTGTATTAGTCACTGTTGTTATTACGGCTTTACTAGGTTGTGAAAAAGGATCTCTTATTTTATTTTCAGTAAAATCAACCAGTTGAGTTTTACTAGCCGATGGGACTGCCTCATCAAAAAGGTAATCTTTTTGTTTAGTTTCAGAGACATACTGACGTAGTTCCTGTAACTGAGGATCAACACAGGAGAATAAGCAACAGCTAAGCACCATAATACATTTAAGCTTCATTACTCATCCCCTTGATAACGATAGGTTTTTGCGACTATATCGAGTAACAAGACTTGCTTGTCATAGCGCGTAAGTTGCAAATTATCTAGTATCACAATACGCGGTAAAGAAGCGATATCTGCAGTAAACCTGCCCAATTGCTGATAAGTACCAAGCACTTTGATACTCATTGGCATTTCCTCAGCTAACGCTAACTGCTTTTTCATCCCCCAATTTAAACTTTGAAACTGCAAGCCATTTTGCTTTCCAATTGTTCCAATATCATCTAATAAGCTCGCTAACTCCTTTTTACTGGGTAACCTATTAACCAGCCCTTCCAGAATAATAGCTACCTCGACCATCTGCTCCCTGTAAGCAGCTAAATTTGAAGCTAAACTGGCTTTACTCTCAAATTGAACTTTAAGCGCTAATTCTTTAGTTTGTAGCCTCTTCAGGTGACTACTTTGCTCTTGAATAATGTAAAAATAAAAACCAGTGACTAGCAATGAACAGGTAAACAAAGTAACCAATAACTTATAATATAGACGCCAATGACCAGCATCGCTTAGTTGAATGTCGTTAATATTCATATCTGTTCTTCTTCTGACATAACAACAAAATGCATTGAGAAATGGTAAAGCTTCACAGGTTGAGTTTGAGTACTAATAATAGAAGGAAGAGTTACATCATTTAGCCAACCCTCTTTTTCAACATTTCTAAGCATTTCACTCACTTTACTCGTATCCTCAGCCCTTCCTTTAACGAGTACAGTACCGGCACTTAAATGCATTGAATCAATATAAACTCCGACAGGTGTGATGTCGGGTAGCCTATTAAATAAACGCGTAATCAAAGGACGCTTCTGATCTAATGTTTGAATCAGCTCAATACGGCGAATTAGCTCAGCTTTTTGTTGTTTAATATTAGTGATTTCTACTATTTCTTGATCAACAATTGCAATTTCGCTTTGAAGATATTGATTACGTAGATTTTGAGCAACAGTCATTTGGTCGATATAATTGTTCCATGCGTAGCATAAAATAAGTGTCATAAAGCAACTAATACCTAAAAGCATGTAAAAACTTCTTTGCTTATATCTTGCTTCGCTTTCTCGCCAAGGCAATAAATTAATCGCAGACATTATAAACACCCTCTAAGCGCTAGACCGATCGCTAACATGTATTGAGGCGCGTTGGCTGCAAATATCTTTTTATCTTGTTGATTTTTAAACTGAAAACAATGCGATGGGTTTGCAATATCAACGTCAAGATCTAATATCGAAGTCAACTGTGTCACCAACTCTTCCATTAATGCACCTCCGCCTGTTAAAAGAAGCTTATGAATAGAAAGATGATGTTGGGAGTTAGTAAACATTCTTAATTCAAAGCGAAGATGGTTAATTGTCATGTTAATAAAAGGGGAAATTACATTTGCAATACAATCAGACGTAAACCTACCCTCTGTTTTTATTTTTTCAGCCTCCGCCATAGATAAACCATAAGTTTCAGATAGCATTTTATTACAAACGGCACAGCCATGGTTTTTTGAACGAGTGAAAAGTAGATTGCCCTTATATAAAATACTTAAGGTCATCTGAGATGCCCCTATGTCTAATATTGCGACACCACGATGATAAGACTCACTATCTATGAATAAACCGACAGCGCGTGCTAAAGCATGAGTTGCTACATCCACAATAACCGTCTTTAAACCGCTTTGATCAACACATTGAACCTGAGATAAAACGCATTCTTTACGCGCCGCACTGACTAAAATATCGTTGCATGATGGATCATCTAGGTTTACCCCGATCACTTCAAAATCAATAAATATCTCATCTAGCGGAAAAGGAATAGTATTTTCAGCTTCCATCTCTACACGAGATAGCAGTTCTTGTTCACTCAACGAATTATTTATTACCATTGTTTTAGTAATCACATCTGAGCCACTAACGGCAATCGCAACATACTTAAAACTAGCAGGAAATAAACGTTTGACCTTTTTAAGAATGGTCGTTATTTCATCAATTTCTTGTAATCGGCCATCTATTACAAAATCTTTTTTTAAACAGATTTCAATGGCTCCTTCTACAACTAATACGCCTTGTTTTTTTGTTAAAGCAACCGCTTTAATTGAGTGCGAGCCGAAGTCAATTCCAATAACTCCTTGTACTCCTAACCTGTTATATCTAGTAAGCATAACTTCCTCACTACATTAAGCATTCATTTATTCTTTAAAAAAAGTGTATAATGTTGAATTAAAATAGCAGGCCAGACTCATACCTCTTTTTAACTCAATGCTATAACAACTATAGTACATACCTGATATATAGATGTGGTATTGACATAATCAACGGAATTATTTAAATATGGTTAAATGGATTAAGCGATTATTATTACTCGCTCTTATTTTACTTATCGCAGGCATAGCCACGGTTACAGTAATTTATTATCAATTAAAATCAGACCTTCCGGATGTTACTAGCATCCAAGATATCCCTTTACAGGTACCAATGAAGGTATTCAGTAAAGATGGCGAATTAATCTCACAATTTGGTGAGAAAAGACGTATACCTTTACTTCGTAAAGATATCCCAGATCAGTTAGTTAATGCCTTTATTGCAACAGAAGATAGTCGTTTTTATCAACACGTGGGGATGGACCCAATTGGTATCATGCGAGCAGCAAGTGTCTATATTTTATCGGGTAGCGCTAAGCAAGGCGCGAGTACGATTACACAACAAGTCGCTAGAAATTTCTTTTTAACCAATGAAAGAACTATCTTGCGTAAAGTGCGTGAAATATTCATCGCGATACAAATAGAGCAACTGCTGACAAAAGATGAAATACTGATGCTTTATCTCAATAAAATATCACTAGGGCATCGCTCTTTTGGTGTTGGTGCTGCAGCTCAAGTTTATTTTGGCAAGACCGTATCTGAGTTAACATTATCTGAGATGGCTGTTTTAGCTGGTCTTCCGAAAGCCCCTTCGCGTGTTAATCCGATCTATTCAGTTGAAAGAGCGACAGAACGACGAAATGTTGTACTAGGTCGTATGTTAGATGAAGGTTACATTACCCAAGAAGAATATGAACAAGCTAAAAGTGAGAAAATACTAAGCCATTACCACGGCGCTGAAATTACACTTTCTGCACACTATGTTGCAGAGCTTGCTCGCCATAAGTTAATTGAATTATATGGTGAAGAAAGAAGTTATAGCGAAGGCTTTAATGTCTACACAACTATTACTAAAAAAACACAAGAAGCAGCTAACAAGGCTGTTATTGACAACGTTTATGGTTACGATACGCGACATGGTTACCGCGGCGCTACAAAAGTGCTATGGGATCCAAAAGAAACACCATGGAGCACAGAGAAAATAATCAAAACACTTGATAAAGCAGCCGGCCTTGCAGATTTAAAACCTGCGGTTGTTGTTGCAGTCAATGATAAAAGTATTGATGTTATTATTAAAGGCAATAAAGAGACAGTCTCTACCATTGATTGGGATGGATTAAGCTGGGCTCGCCCATTTAAGAGTGACTCAAGACAAGGTTACGCACCTAAAAAAGCACTGGATATTGTACAAGTCGGCGAGCAAATCTTAACAAGAGCTATTCCTGTAGAAACTAAAGATGCGCAAGGAAAAGTAACAACAACGCAGCAGCTACAATTATCTCAATACCCAGAAGTAAGTTCTGCTTTTGTTGCTTTGAATCCACAAGATGGCGCTGTTACCGCAATGGTTGGTGGATTTAATTTTGCACAAAGTGAATTTAATCGCGCAACACAAGCAAAACGTCAAGTCGGATCAAATATTAAACCTTTTATCTACTCTGCAGCACTAGATAACGGTTATACCTTGGCAACATTAGTGAATGATACTCCGATTAGTCAATGGAGTGGTTCAGATGCTTGGAGGCCTAAAAACTCGCCTGAAGTTTATGCAGGCCCTATTCGTTTACGTCAAGCACTAGGGCAATCTAAAAACGTTGTTTCAGTACGATTATTAGATGATGTAGGTCTTGAAAAAGTCACTGAACAATTAGCAAAATTTGGCTTTGATCCTGATGATATGCCACAAAGTAACTCGCTTGCTTTAGGCTCTGCATCAGCATCTCCATTAACCGTAGCAACAGGTTATGCAATTATTGCAAATGGTGGATATAAAATAGATCCTTATATTATTGAGCGTATAGAAGATGCTTACGGCAACGTATTATATCAAGCACAACCTAAAATAGTTTGCCCTGAATGTGTTACAACATATGAAGCACAGCAAACAGCTACACAAACCAATCCATTAGCAACAATGACATTGACCGATGGCGGTGCCAAGGTATGTGCTATTTCTCCAATAAATAGAGATCAAATTGCACCATCAGCGATTGCTCCTGAAACTGCATTTTTAACGCGAGAGTTATTACGTACTGCTGTGTGGGGTGGAGGTACCCGTCGTTCTAACACTTATTGGAGCGGTACCGGCTGGAGAGCTGCACGTGCCATTGGTCGACAAGACATGGGCGGAAAAACCGGGACAACAAATAACTCAAAAGATGCTTGGTTCTCGGGTTTTGTTGGCAATATGGTAGCGACATCGTGGGTTGGTTTTGATGATTTCAATCGAGAGCTAGGCCGTGCTGTTTATAATAGTAATCTAGGAAAAAACCAAGTCGCTGGGGGAGAGTTTGGCGCAAGAACAGCACTTCCTGCTTGGATTTCCTATATGAAAGCAACCATGTCAGATCAACCTGTATATAACCCTAAACGACCTTCTACAATCAGCAAAGTGCGTATTGATAGAAAAACAGGCTTACTAGCTGGCTCGGGTTCATCTGGCGCATTTTATGAGTACTTTACGAAAGGTACTGCACCAACTCACTCAGTACCAGCACCTATGATTCAAGGGAAAGGTCTTCAAAGAGGTGGTTCATCTAACCTACTTTATGATGATGAATTATTTTAAGCGTTAAATTGACACCCTAAAAGCTGATCAATAATCACAACAACCTAAAAATGCACTAATAGTTATTTATAATAGTTATTTAGTGCGTTTTTAGGTTTTTTATTATTAGCGCTTATTTTATCACTCACTAATCGTAATAAACGTTTTACAGCCTTTGATAGAATTTGGTTTTTACGCACCACGTACCCCAAACTGGTACAAGGGAAGTCAACTAAAGTCAGCACCTGAGTTTTTAAGTGTGTTCTACTATCTAGCGAAAAGTCAGGGACAATAGCAGTACCAAAGCCGGCTTCAGCCCAATCCAATTGTGCATCAACACTACCAACCTCCATGATTCGATAGCTTGGTATATTTAAAGAGGGTAAAGCCATATCAATTAAATCGCGCGTTCTTGTATCATGGCCCAGTAAAATTAAGGTGGGACACTCTGTATTCTCTTTTTGCGCCACTTTACCTTGTACTAATTCCAGTTGCTGACCAACTGCACACCAATGTACTGCTTTTAACTCACTAAAATGTAGGGGTAAACTCTGTTTCTGTGCAATCACAAAGCCTAATTCAGCATCTGCACTTTTCACTAATGATGATGCTTGTGAAGAAGTCGTATTAAATAAAGCCAGATCTATATTCGGGTATTCCTGTTTGAATAATTGAAAAGGTTCAATTAACAGCGCCCTAGAAATAATATCACTAGCAGCAATCGTCAACGTACCTTGATGAAGGTCATTCAAAGCATTTATATCCGCTTGGCAAACCTTTAGCTCTTGTAAGGTTTTTTGGCTGCTCTTTAATAAACGCTGTCCAGCTTGAGTTAATCTAAAAGGGCTACGCTCTATTAGCTTAGTATGCGTGACTTTCTCTAACTGCTTTAAATGCAAACTAACGTTAGGTTGTGTCATGTGTAAAGCAATAGCTGATTTACCAAAATGCTGTAATTCCGCTAAAGTTACAAAGGTTTTTAACCAATTAATATCGAGCATAATACAATTTCCCATCTCTTAATTTTACACAGAAACCTATATGTAATACTTATCAATGTTATAATGATTATTAATTTACCATATTGGTAATCATTATGTAGCATACCCTTTTCATCATTCAAGGGGTAAAGCATGACATCGATAGTAGTTGTAGGCGCAAACTGGGGCGACGAAGGTAAAGGTCGTATCGTTGATTTTTTAGCAGAAGATGCAAGCGCAAGTATTCGCTTCCAAGGCGGTAATAATGCAGGTCACACTGTTGTTAATGACTTTGGAACCTTTAAATTGCATCAACTACCAAGCGGTATCTTTAACCCAAATTGTTTAGCTGTACTGGGCCCAGGTATGGTGATTAGTCCTGCTGCATTAACTGAAGAGATCAACGAAGTAAAAGAAGCAAATATTGATGTAAAACTGTCTATTTCAGACCGAGCAACCCTTTGTCTGCCTTTACACGCATTAGAAGATACCTTAGAAGAGAAACGCCTTGGTGATGCTGCTTATGGCTCAACAAGGCAGGGTATCGCACCTGCTTATGGCGATCGTGTAATGAAAAAAGGTATTTTAGTCGGCTGGTTAAAACAGCCTGAAGTACTACAACAACGTATTCAATTCCTATTGGATTGGAAGCTTCCTCAATTAAAAGCCCTTTATCCTGACTGTGAATTTAATCAAACAGCAAAAGAGATGACCAACTGGTTATTAGAGGTTACCGCTCCTTGGCGCCAATTTATTTGTAACGTAACCGAACCATTAAAAGCATTACAAAAAGAACAAGCTAACTTGCTATTCGAAGCACAATTAGGCGCAGGTAGAGACTTAGTCTATGGTGAATACCCTTGGACAACCTCATCTAACGTCACTGCTGCATATGCAGGTATTGGCAGTGGCTTGCCAGCTTTGTACCCAGAGCGTGTTGTTGCAGTGGCAAAATCATTTAGCTCATCTGTTGGCACAGGAACATTAGTGACCGCAATGGAACATCAAGATAACTTCCGTGAAAGTGCTAATGAATATGGCGCAGTAACAGGTCGCCCACGTGATATGGGATTCTTTGATGCAGTTGCCACTCGTAATGGCGTAGAGCTACAGGCAGCAACTGAGATCGCATTAACAAAAATTGATTGCTTGTCAGGCATGGCAGACCTAAAAATCTGTGTTGCTTATGAAGGTCAACACCCAGAAAACCCAATTTGGCCACAAACAGCGTCGTTAACGCCAGTTTATGAGCAAATGCAAAGTTGGAGTGAAGATATTAGCGGTTGTCGTACTTTTGACAGTCTACCAATTGCGGCACAAAATTACGTTACCCGCATTGAAGAACTAATGGGCGTACCTGTGAGCATGGTATCGGTTGGTCCAGAACGCGAGCAAATGATTATTAGATAACGACTGATAACGCTTGATAGCCTTTAAACCCAGATGATGGTGTTTAAAGGCTATTAAAGGTAATTTTACAACACTAGGTTATTAATTATGTGCGAGCTTTAAACCTATAATCCCAACACAGATTAAAGATAAGCTTATTATTTTTATCAGGCTGACTGATTCTGCAAATAAAAAGATACCTAGCAATGCCGTCCCTACAGTACCAATACCAACCCAAACAGCATAAGCAGTGCCAATCGGTAATGTTTTTACAGCGACACCCAATAATCCAAAGCTAATCATTAATGCCGTTATTGTACCAAGGGTCGGCCACAACCGACTAAAACCATCAGTATACTTCAGGCCAACGGCCCAAATAACTTCGAATAATGCAGCTAATAAAAGAATTAACCAACTCATAAAAACCTCAATAATAGAGGTCGTCCCCTGCAGTTTATAGAGCGGTGAGGTCGTCCCCACATCGTGTTACCTCTCTCTAATCAAGAGAAAAAATATTGATTATACTCACCAATGTAAAACCTGAATATAAAAATGAGTATTATTTTAATGGTTTAATCAATCAATACAAAAGTGAGCTTGTGCATGCAAAACAAATAGAGAACAATTTTGCCATTAAATACCATTACTTCACTTTATAATACAGTATCGAATATCCAATAAGCATTGTAAGATAGGGTTTCTTTCTGAACAATCAATATGAGGCTCTATGAGTAAATCATCATTAACATTACCCAAGATACTAAATAAAAGCATTGTTGCCTGTAGCCGATTTTTTCAAATTGAAACTTTGCAACTTAGATTTAGCAATGGTGAAGAACGAGACTTTGAGCGCATGAAAGGAAGTAAACAAGGTGCCGTATTAATTGTTCCTTTTTATGATAAAGACACACTTCTGCTAATACGTGAGTATGCCGCTGGTACCCACAGTTATGAACTGGGTTTTCCTAAAGGGTTAATAGACCCCGGAGAAACACCTTTAGAAGCAGCTGATAGAGAGTTAAAAGAGGAAGTAGGCTTTGGCGCTAAAGAGTACTCTGTCCTGAAAAAAGTCGTCATGGCCCCTAGCTATTTTAGCAGTGAAATGACTTTATTTGTCGCGAATGATTTATACCCTGAACGTTTACCGGGCGATGAGCCAGAACCACTAGAAGTGATAAAGTGGCCATTGAGTAAGGCTGATGAACTATTAGCTCGAGATGATTTTCAAGAATCACGCTGTATCAGCGCATTATTATTAGTGCTAAAAGACTTAGCGCAAAACAACGATATTAATTAAGAGAATTTAATGGGCGAAAATATTAATATCGCCCATTCAATTTAGACCTTAAAATAAACGATTTAGGCCGTTTAGCGCGGCTACACGATAAGCTTCAGCCATAGTTGGGTAATTGAACGTTGTGTTAGCAAAGTAATCCAATGTATTACCTTCACCAGGTTGCTCCATGATCGCTTGGCCGATGTGGATAATCTCAGCAGCTCTTTCGCCGAAACAATGTATCCCTAAAATCTCTCTCGTTTCACGGTGGAACAATATTTTTAAGCTACCAACTTCAGACCCTAAAATTTGAGAACGAGCCAAATCTTTAAACTGTGCGCGCCCTACTTCGTAAGGAACTTTTTGCTGAGTTAACATTTGTTCAGTTTTACCTACTGAACTAATTTCAGGAATAGTAAAGATCCCCGTTGGGATATCTTTAATAAGTTTTCTTTTACCTTCCCCAGTAATAATTAAGTTTGCCGCAATTCGACCTTGATCATAAGCAGCACTTGCTAGGCTTGGATAACCAATAATATCGCCTACCGCATAAATATTTTCTACCGCTGTTTGATAATATTCATTAATTGATAACTGACCACGCCCATCTGGTGTTAAACCGACATTTTGTAAATTAAGTTGATCTGTATTACCAGTACGGCCATTAGCATATAATAAACAATCGGCTTTCATTTTTTTACCCGATTTAAAATGAACCACAACGCCTTCTTTTGTAGACTCTACTTTTTGATATTCTTCATCATGACGTAAAATAATGCCTGAATTTCTAAAGTGGTAAGAGATGGCATCTGACATTTCCGCATCTAAAAAAGATAGCAGTCGATCACGAGTATTAATTAAATCAGTTTTTACACTTAAGCCTCTAAAGATAGAAGCATATTCACAACCAATAACACCTGCACCATAAATAATAATATTTTTAGGTTGATAATCTAAAGATAAAATAGTGTCACTATCGTAAACATTAGGAGCATTGAAGTTAATGTCATCAGGGTGGTAAGGACGAGATCCCGTTGCAATAACAATATCTTTCGCTGTTATTTTTTCTACAGAGCCATCTGCATGGCTGATTTGCACCGTGTGGTTATCAACAAATGAGGCGCTACCAAAAAATAATGAGCAATTGTTACGATTATAAAAACTAGCACGCATTTTAACTTGTTTACCAACAACCTGCTCCGTATGACGTAATACATCAGCAAATGTAAAAGAGTGTTGTTGCGGATAACGATTATTAAATAATGCGTTATTTTTCAACTCAATTAATTGAGAAACGCTATGGCGTAAGGCTTTAGAAGGAATCGTTCCCCAATGAGTACAGCCACCTCCGATATCTTTATACTTTTCAATAACCGCTACTTTTTTGCCTGCTTTTGCAAGCTTCATTGCAGAGCCTTCTCCACCGGGTCCAGTGCCAATAACAATGACATCATAATCGTAATTCACAACACTATTTTTTTGATTTTTTGGCACAGATTTCGGTGTAGACATTGGATAACCTCAAATGGGAAATAAAGTTCATCTTAACAATTTCATAGCATTTGTCACACATTCATATAACAAACTGAAGGTTATAGACAGTTATTTATACTCATAATGTTTATTTAACTCTCACAACCATTTAAAAAAAGAGGCAATAAAAATCACTTCATGTTATTTTCATTATTTAAATTGAGTAACCCCCTAGGAGTAATAAGAATGCAAGAGACGAATATATCGGTCAAATGGTTAATTTATGCTTTTTTAATTGGATTATCCGCTAATGCCTGTTTTTCTATTTTAACCATTTCGCAAACCAGCTTTTCTCCATTCCCATTCTTAACTCTGTTTTTTGCCATCAGTCATTTTTATGGCCTTTACCTTAATGAGGCAAATAACGAAGCGACGATTAGACCTGCTTGGGCAGCATTCTTCGTCGGTATATTCTCATATTCAGCCTTCATTGGTGCGCTGTACCCTGAAAGAGGATCAAACTTCTTATCCCTTACAATTACTTTAATTTTAGTGATTTGGTTAATGTACAAGTTAATGTTTGGTGATAAACATTACTCAGCATAATTATTTTTAAAGGGAAAGTATGGATTACATTACACGTGAGATACCAAAGGCCAAAAATATTGCCTTAGTAGCACATGACCACATGAAAACGTTATTAAGTAGCTGGGTAGCAACGCGAACTGAGCAATTGAAAAACCATAACCTGCTCGCAACAGGCACCACTGGCTCTATATTAGCCAAGCAAACGGGATTACCTATTGAATGCCTGTTATCAGGACCAATGGGGGGTGATCAACAGCTAGGCGCTAAAATTGCTCAAGGGAAATTAGATCTATTAATTTTTTTCTGGGATCCAATGAATGCAGTGCCACATGATACTGATGTTAAAGCATTATTACGTTTAGCTGCGGTGTGGAATATTCCTATTGCAACTAATATGGCCACCGCTGATTTTATCATGGATTCAATCCATATTGATAAGAGCTATGCAACACGTATACCTGATTATCCAGGCTATTTACTTGAACGAACTCAATAGTTAGGACGGCCGATTTGCAAAGCTTAACTCACCTTTATATTTATCCAATAAAATCAGCAAAAGGGATAGAGCTTCCTCAAACATTGGTTGAAGAGAAGGGTTTAAAAGACGACAGACGCTATATGCTGATTGATGACCAAGGGCAATTTATCACAGGACGAACCCACCCTCAGCTTACTCAAGTTAATATCGAGTTTTCTAAAAAGGGTTTATTGGTGAGTGCCCCACGCCACCCCAGTTTTTATATCCAACCAGAATGTTTTTCAGAAGAAACGTTAATGGTGGGTATTTGGGCTGATAGCGTAGAAGCACAACATTGTCACAGTGATTATGACCAATGGTTTTCTCACTTTTTAAAACAACAATGTAAGCTTGTCTATTTTTCAGAGTCCAGCACGCGTTGTGTTAAAAATAAACAAACACAAGTTGGCTTTGCAGATGGTTACCCTTTACTGTTGATCAATCAATCGTCAGTTAATCATTTGAATACACATTTAGAAAAACCTGTCACAGCATTGCATTTCCGCCCCAATATTATTATTGATACAGGGGAAGCTTTTGCTGAAGATAATTGGGCGCGTATAAAAATAGGTGAAATAGAATTTGAGGTGAGTAAGCCTTGTTCTCGTTGTAACTTTACCAACGTTGACCCTAAAACAGGCATTGCTGATTTAGAACAACCGCTGAAAACACTCGCTCAATTTAGATTCAATGCGGCAAAGGGTGATATCGACTTTGGTCAAAACCTTATTCCTCTCAACAGTGGTGTGATAAGAAATGGCGATCAAGTGCAGGTGCTTGAAACACAATCCGCACCGGTGTATGACTCAATGCTAGAAGAAAAGAGCACAGCCACTAATCCCCTTGAAATTAATTTTACACAGTCACAGGTCCGCGTTACCGGTAATGACCAACAAGTGTTATTAGAACAAGCGGAAGATGCTGGTATTAACATCCCATATTCATGTCGTGGTGGTAAATGTGGGCGTTGTAAAACCAAGTTAATAGACGGTGAAGTGAAGGTATTAAACGAAC
This sequence comes from Psychromonas aquatilis, assembly GCF_038155185.1. Lineage (NCBI taxonomy): Bacteria > Pseudomonadati > Pseudomonadota > Gammaproteobacteria > Alteromonadales > Psychromonadaceae > Psychromonas > Psychromonas aquatilis. Next base: position 19,382 of record NZ_JBAKAZ010000005.1, on the reverse strand, counting down.
AAGGTTTATTTAAAGAAGAAAAAGAAGCTGGATTTATTTTAGCATGTAGTTGTATTCCACTTACAGATATCAGTATTGAGCATTAATACTAACCTGTAAACTATGATGTTATTTAGGCTAATTTAAATAACATCATTCAATATCTTCCTCGGTCTGCTTTAGTTAAAGCAACTCTTCAGGGTAACCACTATGAAATTTGAAGTCGCTATCAGGGCGGGTAATTAATTCAGCTTCCACTTCACCAAAAAATACAATTCTTTGCGTAATATCTTTATCTGATATTAACTCAGCTAATGCTAAATAATCTTGATAATGACGCGCCTCTGAACGTAATAAAGAAAGATAAAATTTATTTAAAACAGGATCTAAGTGAGGGGCAATCTTTGCAAAACGTTCACAAGATCTTGCCTCAATATAAGCGCTACAAATTAACTTATCAATTAAGGTTTCAGGCTCATGTGTCCGTACATGGCTGAGCATTTCTTTTGCATAACGACTTGAACCAACAAAATCAAAGCTAATATTACGTGCTTGCATAATTTCAGTCACTTGATAAAAGTGGTGCAACTCTTCTTTAATTAATAACACCATTTTATCGATTAACTGTTGGCTATAAGGTGTGTTAGTTTTTGCTACTATGTTTTTAGACAAGCTATTGTTCGCCAATAATTTCCAGTCACCTTGTTTACGATAAACAAAGTCCTTATAAGGCGTTAACCAAGCCATTAATGCATCACCACTTTGCTTATCAACAGCATAACGGCGAATTAATAACATGGCTGTTTGAGCGGCCTTTAATTCACAAATCATATGATCAACTAATAAAGCCGTTTGGTTCTCTTCAAGCTTGGCTTTCTCAATCCAAGCTTGTGGTGTTTCGACTTTTAAAAACTGCTTAATCGGTATTAACAGCTGCTCATCGTCTTGCATCTAATAACGCTCAAATAGTTTTAATAATGCATCACTATTATCAGGCGCAAAACTATCTTCTTGTTCCTTACCGTAAACACTGTCAGCAAGCTTTTGTTTGCGTGATTGTAGGGCCAATACACGCTCTTCTACTGTTTGCTCACAGATAAGCTTATAAACAAAGACAGGCTTTTCTTGGCCTATTCGGTATGCTCGGTCCGTTGCTTGATTTTCAACGGCAGGATTCCACCATGGGTCGTAATGGATAACAGTATCAGCAGCAGTTAAGTTAAGGCCAACACCACCTGCTTTAAGTGAGATTAAGAACACAGGAACATCTCCTGCTTGGAACTTCTCAATCACTTCAGTTCTATTGCGAGTCTGGCCAGTTAGTTTCACCAGATCGATGCCTTTCTCTTGTAATGCTTCTTCTATTAAACTCAACATCTGTGCAAATTGCGAGAAGATCAGGATGCGTCGCCCTTCCTCAACCATTTCTGGCACAATGTTCATTAAAAAGTCTAATTTAGCAGAACTTTTAACATCTTTTGCATGCTCTAACTTAACTAAACGTGGGTCACAACAAGCCTGGCGCAGTTTTAATAACGCATCTAAAAACTCAATACGGCTTCTTGCCATTCCTTTTTCTCGTAACAGATCACGTACTTTCGCTTCCATCGTAATACGAATGCTTTCATATAACGTTCTCTGATCATTTTGTAAGCCAATAGTGTGTATAATCTCTGTTTTTGCTGGGAGCTCTTTAGCAACTTCATCTTTTGTACGACGTAATAGAAAGGGCTTAGTTTTTTGAATCAGCCAGTGTTGAATTTGCTGATTACCTTCACCCTCAATCCCTTTACGATACACTCGATTAAAGGTGCTATGAGAACCTAAGAAACCAGGCATTAAGAAGTCAAATAAAGACCATAACTCACCTAAATGGTTTTCCATTGGCGTACCAGTGAGGCATAAGCGTTGTTTAGCTTCAATTAATTTTATGCTTTTGGTCATTTTCGCAAGTGGGTTTTTGATCGTTTGCGCTTCATCTAAAATCAAATCAGAAAAAGAAAACTCCCCGACTTCCTTAAAATCACGTGCAATTAGCGGATAAGTAGTAATAACCAAATCATAATCATTAATCTCTGCAAAAAATTGATGTCGATTCACACCATGTAAAACTAACACTTTTAAGTCTGGTGTAAACTTGGCAGCCTCATTTATCCAGTTACCTACTAATGATGTTGGACAAATAACCATCGCTGGTAATGTTAATAAATCGTGATTCTTTTTATATAATAAATAGGCTAGCGTTTGTACGGTTTTCCCTAATCCCATATCATCAGCTAACACACCAGAAAATCCATATTCATTTAAGAACATCAACCAATTCAAGCCTTCTTTTTGATAATCACGCAGGTCCGCGGCTAAACCTTGAGGACACTCTACATCTTGAATACCACTGAAATTCGCTAGTTTTTTAGCTAGTTTTTGAACGTGCTCTCCGCCAACCCAACGATTTATCTCAGGTAATTGTGCTAATAAAGCAGCTTGGTTTTGCGGTAAGTTGATTTTACTTTCGTTAACCTCTCCCAGCTCTTGTAAAATAGAAAGGATCGGTTGAATTGATTCACGCTTAACACGTAAAGGACGCCCATTACCTTGCGCTAATAAAATATCGTAGCTGTTTTGTTGCCAGTCTTCATTACTTCTCAGCCACTCTAATAAGAGGGGTAATAACTCAATTTTCTTACCTTCGACTTCGATCGAAACCCCTAAGTCAAACCAATTACCTTTTTCATCAATCGCAATATCAATGCTATCAATTTGTTGGCTTTCAAGCGCTAGATCTTTAGCAATATCAAACTGCCAACCTAGTACTTCTAATCTGCTTTTATGCGCGGTTAATAAAGATAACCACTGGAACTCTTGAGTCCCGCCTAATTCTGGCGGCAAGATCCCTTGTACATTTTTTGTAACTTTAAACTTCGGATCATACATATGCACATCAAGAAGACATAGGTCATTGAATTCAGCCAGTGCTGCCTGCTCTGCTTCGATATCACGATCAATACTAACGATTTGATTTTTCAGCATATATTGATTACGTTGCTGATCTTCTAAAATACTAGGCGTTAATGTTAAATCGCCATATTTAAAATAGAGGCGACCTAAGAATAATGGTTGGCCTTTAATTGTTTGCACATCTAATTTAAAAACAACCTGTAATTTTTCTTCAATTGGCTGAATATCGTAATGTTGAGGGTTAGGTAATACATCTTGTGAAAAACCTAAAGAAACCTCTTGAGTGAAATGCGCTCGTTGCTCTTCACCTAACGGTGGCGTTTGTAATAACGAGAGTAACCAGTCTCGGTTGAAGTCTGTTTTTATTTCACCAAACTGAAAACGTGTTAAATCAAAGTAATACGGTGTCGTCGTAGGTGTTAATAACCACTCATCACAATCACTCAAAGTCACGGTTAGCTGTTTTAAGTTATCTTCAACAGGCTCCCAATCAAGTAATAATGAGCGCGGCTCTGCTAGCGTTACTTTTTGCTCTAAATGCTCCCAAAAACAACGGCTTGTTTGTAATATTTTTTGCAGCGCTAATAAATCAAGTTCCGTTTTTATATAGGTTTTGCCTAGTTTTGAAATGCGCCCTTCTTTGGTAAGCAACAGACGTAGTATTTCTACATCCTCATTCTCAACCCATTTATAGCTTTCCATCCAACTTTCATTGTCTGCAACAGAAACCAGATCTTTTTCACTGAAAACTTCAGCATTCTCACTTTTTAAAAAGCGAACACTGCCATATTCCACTTTAATGTAACGATGTTCGTGGTTAAGTACTTTTTTATCAAATGAAAATCGGAAATAGCCTTTATAAGCCGTTGCTTTAGCTTTTTCTGAGGTCGATACTCTTTCGTTTAATACTTCATACCAACTTTGATAACTGTTTTCTACGTTATAGTTAGGGGTATCAGCTTGATAGGCAAGCAACAAAGCGACTGCATGCTTACAGTTCCATCCTACGGGGCAGGAACAGGTGCTATGAATGATATAGCCGCCTTTGTTTGAGGGTTTAATAGAGGCATTAGTTTTGTAAGGTGTTTCACTACTACCTTTAACTAACCCCACAAGTGTATTGTTAGTTTCATCAAAGTCACAAGAAAGCACACGACTTTCTTTAAAATAAAGAGTGCCTCGATCAATAATGTTACGACCAAAACTTGTTGAAATATCTTGCTGAGTTACTTTAGGCATCACAAAAAACCATCTAAAAAACGGATCATTAATAATAGAGAGATAGTCGACATAAATAAAGCATTAATCACATAATTCACAGAATCTCTTTTAAATTTACAGTATTATTTACTACACAATCTAATTGTAGTAAGTTGTATCTAAATACTTTTTTATCATTAATTTTTTTAAATATTCTTTATTCTATTAACTGAGATAAAATTAATTGACCGCAAATAATAAGTTAAGCCCTCTTTACATTTTTATATCGATTTACATCCTTTTACAGGCAATGCTCTTTCCTTTTATTGATGATAAATTAAATATTTACAACTTATTCTTTAAATTATTAGCTACGATTACATTACTTTTTATTTTAGCCAACCTCCGTAAAATTCAGTATAAACCCGATGTTTGCAAATACTTATATGCAGGTTTTTTTACTTTATTATTAACAGTTATCAACTCCACTCTTAACGAATTACTTATTCAGCCTTGGCTATTAGCTACGCTTCTTATGGATATAGGGCATTTAATTGGATTGGTTTTAATCTTCTATGCTATCAAGCTCTGGGGAGATCAAAACACAACTCACAGCTTTAAGTTAAAAAAGCTATCAGAAACAGATCAATTAACAGGCTTATATACTCGCCGCCACTTTGACCAACAATTAACAAACATATTATCTACACCATCCGATGAACTAAAGTTTTCCATATTGTTAATTAACATAGATAATTTCAAATCAATCAATAAAGAATATACACAAGCAGCTGGAGATTTTGTGTTACAGCGCTTTGCTAACAAATTGAAAGACTTTGTAAGACAAACTGACGTTATCGCGCGCTGGGGTGGCGAAGAATTTATTATTCTTTTACACAACAGTAATAACACCATTGCTAAACAAGTTGCCGAGGCGATACGCACTAAAACAGAATTGCTTTGTATTGAATATAATCAAGATATTATTAATTTTACCGTGAGTATTGGCGCAGCCAGTTACGAAAGCGAACTAAAAGACGATCAAGTGATTGATAAAGCAGAGAAATACCTATTAGCAGCAAAAGCAGCAGGAAAAAATCAGGTAGATGTGGAGCGATAAGCTTTAATTTAAATGAACATAGCCCCTAATACTATCGATGACAATGTTAAGTATAAAAAAACCATTACCCTAAGATAATGGCTTTCGATATCAAAACAAAACCTAGCGGAATTATAATGTTAGGTAAGGTAAGATTTTAGCCAGCGTAGCGCTACCAATACCACTGATATTTGTTAAATCAGTTAGGTTTGAAAAATCGCCATTTTTCTCACGATACTCAACGATTGACTCAGCAATTGCAGTACCAATACCTGAAATTGTGCTTAATTGGTCAGCTGTTGCTGTATTAATATCAATCTTTGAAGCAGTATCAACTGTTGACGTTGCCGCCTCAGTAGCAGAGCTAATTGATGATGTTAAAGAACCTAAGTCAGCAGCTAAAACAGACTGGAAACTAACAGGCGCTAAAAATAACGATGCCGCTAAAGCCAACTTACGAGTTGATTTAGTAATCATAATGCTTTCCTTTTGTTGTGGGTGGTAATATTAAATTTAGCTCACCATGCCAGTAAATCAATAATAGAAGTTAAACTCATACCAAAAAGTACTCATTAGCCACTTTTAAATTCACCAACTCAGAGCCATTATGTTAAAATTTAACAATAATACCAATTATATTAAATAAGTGATCTAAATTTTGCGCAGAAAAAATGACTTAGTTTAAGGCGTAATTTGAGTTAAATAGTTGTTCTATTTGCGAAAATTACAACGAAGAAATAAGTTATTTTAGCAAGTAAAATAGATCAGTTAATTAGTGTGATTGGTATAATTATACGTATGTACGACTCGTAATCATAGATACAAATAATGATACTCATTAATATAAACAACTGTAATAAGTCACCTTATTTATATTAACGCATTCTTAATACATTAATATCGATACATTTTAATAAACGGGGTTTACAGGAAAATAATGTGGAAACTACATAGTTTTGAACAATTACGCCTAGCGCAAGCGCTTTCAGATTATTTAAACACTCAAAAAATAAAAAACAGCGTGCAAGACGATGGGGTTTACCATCAAATTATGCTTGAAAATGAAAAGCATATGGAACAAGCACAATGTGAATTAGCTAAGTTCTTAGACAACCCCAACCAAAGTAAATATTTATCTGCAAGTTGGGAGTCAGGTCAAATAAATAAAAGCACTGAACCCCTTAGTACCTATAATGCCAACTTGTTAACGACCTTCAAAAGACACGGGGGGGTTATCACTCATTCTGTGTTTATCTTATGCTTGGCTATCTATGCATTCACAGCTTTAGGTTTGTTTAACCCCATTCACTCTGTTTTTGCATTTTTTGTAACACAACCTTTTGATTTAATGCAAAGTTGGCGGTTTATTACCCCTGCTTTTTTACACTTTAGCTTATTACATATTGTGTTTAATTTATTATGGTGGTGGCAGTTAGCGGGGCTTGTTGAAAAACGCCAAGGTAGGCAGCGATTATTGATTCTATTTATCTTCTCAGCGATGGCCTCAAACTTAGCACAATTCTTTTTAGTGGGGCCTTATTTTGGCGGATTAAGTGGTGTTGTTTATGCTTTAGCTGGTTATTGTTGGTTATTTGGTAAACTTGATAAAACCAGTCCAGTTAACCTGAATAACACTATTTTTATTTTTTTACTGGGATGGTTAGTCTTAGGTTTTGTAAACTTATTACCAGCCAATGTAGCAAACTACGCTCATTTGGTCGGCTTACTCGCAGGCTTATTACTTGCTGCAACTTGTTATAAATTAAAATTAAAATAAAAAAGATACTTGTTTAAGAAAGTGAGTTATCTGCTTATAACAACCCTCACGTTGTTAAAGTTAACAGGTAACGTTAGCATGCTATTATTGGCATTATAATGACTTCGTTATACTTTACAGGCAGCAAATTAATAGTATCGCGACTAACAAGCTGAAAATAATTAACATCAAAGGCCGTACCTTGAATAAATTACTCAATATAGCATTATCTACTGAATGGAAAAAGAATGTGGATAACATTAGTTGCACGCCAGAAGTCGCATCTTGGTTAGTAGATCAAGCATCACTTACTAAGAAGCTTGAAGCAAAGGCAGAAAATTTTTCTGTAGAAGTAAAATTACAAACTAAAACAGATACAAAACAAGATGCCCTTTCATCTTACTTTCCTTCATCGGAAACCGTATTGGTTAGAGAAGTTTTATTAAAGTGTAACCATGTTGCAAATGTATTTGCACAAACAGAAATTCCACAACAAACTATTTCAAGTAAATATCAACAACTCGAGCACATTGGAGAGGAACCTTTAGGGAAATTTTTATTTCAAGAAAAGAGTTTAAAGCGAGGAGAAATAGAGGTTGCAGAGTTTTTAGTCGGATCACCGATTCATCAACTCTGTGAATCATTACAACAAACTTGTCATCACTCTTTATGGGCCAGACGATCGCTTTTTTATATCGAAAACAATCCTCTTTTAGTCACTGAAGTATTTTTACCTGCCTCTGGAATTTATCAATGATCACCTACTTTACTCGACCTAAGTGTCAGGCCTTAATGCAGCTGATGCGTATCGAAAAACCCATCGGTACTCTCTTATTGCTCTGGCCAACACTTTGGGCGCTATGGTTAGCAGCAGAAGGTACACCAAACTTAGGCACATTAGTTGTTTTTTGTTTAGGGGTATTTCTAATGCGCAGTGCGGGTTGTGTGATTAATGACTTTGCAGACAGGAAAGTAGATGGCTTTGTTGAACGTACTAAAAACAGGCCTTTACCTTCAGGTAGAGCCACCAGCAAAGAAGCTGTTATTCTTTTTTTAGGGCTGGCTAGCTGCTCTTTTCTGCTGGTTCTTACGCAAAACATATTAACTATTCAACTTTCCTTCATTGGTTTGTTATTAGCGTTTATTTATCCTTTTATGAAGCGCTTTACACATCTTCCTCAATTTTTTTTGGGACTTGCTTTTAGTTGGGCAATTCCAATGGCTTACGCTGCTCAAGCAAACGCGCTAGACCTTTCCATTTGGTTATTATTTATTGCTAATTTAACCTGGACTGTGGCCTATGACACTATGTATGGCATGGTTGATAAGGAAGATGATCTTAAGATTGGTATCAAATCCACTGCTATATTGTTTGGGAAGTATGACAAATTAATCATTGGATTATTACAAATAATCACGCTAATACTGCTTACTACTGTCGGCATTTTAGCGTCTTTGAATGTCTATTTTTATATGACATTAGGCTGTGCAGCCCTATTATTTATCCACCAGCAAAAACAAATTCATCAAAGACAAAGAGCCGCTTGTTTTAAAGCTTTTTTAGACAATAACTATGTTGGTTGTGTTATTTTTATTGGCTTTATTTTAACTTACCTCATTTAGCGCTAAGCATAAAAAAGCGCATGCTTTATGATAAAAGCATGCGCTTTGCAAAAATTAAGTAGTTTGCTTAATTAGCTATTTGCAAAAGCAATTGCAGCATGGCTATCACCTAAATGCTTACCATCAACAAATATCTGTGGAACTGTTGTTTCACCTGTGATTGCTTTTAAACTTACGCTAGTTGCATCTTTGCCCAATACAATTTCTTCAAAAGCGATGTTATTCTCTTTAAGCGCCGCTTTTGCTTCCATACAGAAAGAACAACCAGGCTTAGTGAATAAGGCAACAGCTGAAGGTGCTTTAGCTTGTGGGTTAAGATAATTGAGCATTGTATCCGCATCAGAAACCTCAAACGGGTCTCCCGGTTTATTTGGTTCAATGAACATTTTCTCAATAACACCGTCTTTAACTAACATACTGTAACGCCAGCTACGCTTACCAAAGCCAATATCACTTTTATCAACTAACATGCCCATACCTTGAGAGAATTTACCACACCCATCAGGTATTACAGTAATGTTTGATGCTTCTTGATCTGCTAACCATGCATTCATAACAAATGTATCGTTAACACTGATACAAACAATATCATCTACACCATTCTCTTTTAATACATCGGCAAGCTCATTGTAACGCGGCAAATGAGTTGATGAACAAGTCGGCGTAAATGCACCCGGTAAAGAAAACACAGCAACGGTTTTCCCTTTAAATAATTCATCTGTAGTGACGTTAATCCATTCGTCATTTTTACGAGTAGGGAAAGTAACTGACGGTACTGTCTGGCCTTCGATATTCTCTAACATGTATTGCTCCTAACTATTTAAGATTGCTAACAAACTTATGTTTGTTGCGACGGGTATTATATAAAAACTACTCAACCATTATAGGTCGCTAATGTGTAACGTGTAATAATTAAATACTATCTACAAATGAATGGTGAAAACTCACTGTTTTCCGCGCTAAATATTGTTCAATCAAATAATGCTTTTAAGCTAGCAATGCCTTTATCCGCGACTTGTTTTTTTTGTTCTTCGGTTCGCTTTTTAGGGCCACTTTCCCACTCAACATCTTCAACAGGTAATTCATTTAAAAAACGACTTGGTACTGGGTTAATGGTTTCACCATATTGGCTTCGCTCTTTAGCTAATGTGAAGGTCAACTCTTTTTGTGCACGAGTAATACCAACATAAGCAAGTCGACGCTCTTCTTCAACATTATTTTCATCAATACTCACTTGGTGTGGTAATAACCCCTCTTCCATGCCAATCATATAAACATATGGAAACTCTAGGCCTTTTGATGCGTGTAGTGTCATCAACTGCACTTGATCTAATTCTTCTTCATTTTCATTACGAGATAACATATCACGTAATGTAAGCCTTGCCACGACTTGCTCTAAAGTCATTTCTTCATCTAAATCATCACCTTTCAGCATCTCCGTGACCCATTTAAATAAAGTCGATACATTTTTCATTTGCATCTCTGCCGCTTTGGGACTTGGGCTATTCTCATATAACCAGTCTTCATAACCGATATCACGGATTAAATCCCGTACGACATCAATATCATCTTCTTTTTTAAGACGGTCGTTCAGCTCTACCAACCAACGGGTGAATGCTTGTAAGGATTGTAGCCCTTTACCCGTTAATGTTTGCTCTAAACCTATTTCGAAGCTCGCGGCAAACATACTAATGTGGCGCATATTGGCATAATTACCTAGTTTTTCACGACTGACAGCGCCAATGCCTCTCGGGGGCTTATTGACCACACGAATAAAGGCATTTTCATCATCATGATTCACCAATAGTTTCAGGTACGCCATGATATCTTTCACTTCACTACGTGCAAAAAAAGACGTTCCCCCACTGATTTTATAAGGGATACGATTTTCCATCATGACTTTTTCTAATAAACGACTTTGATGATTACCACGGTATAAAATAGCGTAATCTTTAAAGCGCGAGCCATTCATAAACTTATGGCCCGATAGTTCCATCACTACACGCTCTGCTTCATTTTGTTCATTTTTAGCAAGTAATACTTTTAATGAATCACCGTAAGCTAGCTCACTAAATAAGCGTTTATCAAACTCATGTGGGTTATTAGCAATTAATACATTTGCCGCTTTTAAAACACGTTGGCTAGAACGGTAATTTTGTTCTAATTTAATCACTTTTAATTGCGGAAAGTCTCGCTGTAAGAGCACTAAATTCTCAGGCCGTGCGCCACGCCACGAATAAATCGATTGATCGTCATCTCCTACCACAGTAAAACGTGCTCGCTCACCCACTAGTGCTTTAATAAGTTCATACTGACTGGTGTTCGTATCTTGATATTCATCGACTAATAGATAACGTATTTTTTTCTGCCAACGTAAACGGACTTCTTCTTTAAATTTTAATAATAAAGTAGGGAGAACAATTAGGTCATCAAAGTCTAAAGCATTATAGGCTTTTAATTGACGTTGATATAAATCGTAACAATGTGCAAAAACCACATCCCTCTCACCTTTTGCTTGTTTAATCGCTTGATTAGGTAAGATTAATGCATTTTTCCAACTAGATATTTGAGTCACTAATGCTTTTAAAAGATCGTTATCTTCTTTCAACTGCTTTTCTGTTAACTCTTTGAGCAGGGCCAAGGTATCTTGATCGTCAAACAGCGTAAAACCAGCTTTCATACCAAGTGTTTTCACTTCTCGTTTAATGATTTCTAAACCAAGCGAATGAAAAGTAGAGACCATGAGTCCTCGCGACTCTTTTCGTCCTAAAGTTTCACTCACCCTTTCTTTCATTTCTCGGGCTGCTTTATTAGTAAAAGTCACCGCGACAATGTTTTTAGCATGGTAATCACAATGCTGTACTAAATAAGCAATTTTATTAGTAATAACACGTGTTTTACCGCTCCCCGCACCCGCAAGTACTAAACACGGTCCAGAAATCATTTTAACAGCCGCATCCTGACCAGGATTTAATTTCATGAATTACCCTAATATTTCAAAGAAAAAATCATTAGATTTTACTTATCTTTACAGCGAAAGCTAGCAAGCTTTTTTGCAATTTTGAGTTTGCTAACAAAGCTAATTTAAACAAATTACACTTTAAGATTGCATTAACACTTTATAAAAATGATAATGAACATTCATTCATTACTTAAAGTTAGATCATGAGCAAAAGAACTCAAATATTAAATGCGTCTGAAACAGTATTAGCTACTTATGGCTTTTATGCTTTCTCGATGCAGCATGTTGCTGAAGCTGCAGAAGTCGCGATAGGCACCATCTACCGCTATTTTGCTAATAAAGAAGCGTTATTATGTGAGTTGAATAAGTTCATCAGAGAAGATGCCGCAGCTAAACTATTTAATGGTTGGCAAGATAGCCTATCTGCTAAAGAAAAGTATGATTTGGTTTGGGAAAATGCATTTCACTGTGTTTTATCTACCCCTAAACGTTTAACTTTAATTGAAATGTTACATTTTGTTCCTAATATGCACCAAACAGAAATCAACCTATTTGAGGATCAAACATTTAAGCGATTATTTGATTTTTACCAACAAGGTATAGATTCCAAAAGATTTTTGGATTGGGATTTATTTGCACTCTTCTCAGTTAGTTTTGATACTTCGATTGCATTAGCAAAACAAGTTATTAGAGGCAGATATGAACCCAATCAAACAGAATTAAAAAAGGTTCGAGATGCTTCTTGGGCAATCATTCAAAACCCAGATTTTAACCAACAGGATTAACTAATGAAAAAATGGATAGCTTCAGCAATTATCTTGGCAATCGTCGTATTTGGCAGTGTCATTGGCTTTAATATGTTTAAAGCACAAAAGATTAAAGAATACCTTGCTTCAATGCCAATACCTGAATTTCCAGTGACAGCCACCACTGTTAAATTAGAAGATTGGACACCGCACCTGCGAGCGATTGGCTTTATTGAGCCGATTCAAGGTGTGACTATTGCTAATGAAGTGGCAGGTAAAGTCGCTAAAATCAATTTTGAATCTGGGCAAAAGCTAGAACAAGGCGAGCCTATCGTTTACCTTGATAGTGAAGTTGAAAAAGCTAATTTAAAAGCGGCTAAAGCAAGATTACCAGCAATCTACCGTAACTATACGCGTATTAAAGCGTTATTTAAGCGAGGCTCTGTTTCACAGGGTGAAGTGGATGATGCAGAAGCAGAATACTATGCCCTTAAAGGTGAAATAGAAGGCTATGAAGCGACTATTGCGCTACGTACAATTAGTGCTCCTTTTTCTGGTATTACTGGCTTACGTAATGTTTTCTTAGGTCAATATTTAGCAAGTGGTTCAGATATCGTTCGTTTAGAAGATGTTAGCCGTATGCAAATGCGCTTTACTATTGCACAAAATGACTTGAAAAAAGTACATCTTGGTCAAGCAATGGAAGTCTTTGTAGATGCCCAGCCTGATACTAGCTTCACTGGTAGCATTTCTGCTATTGAGCCTGCGGTTAACTATCAAAGTGGTGTGGTGCAAATACAAGCTTCTATACCAAACGATGAACAAATTTTACGTTCAGGTATGTTTGCCAAAGCCAATATTATTTTGCCGACAGTAGAGAAGCAGGTAATCATCCCAAGTACTGCTATTAATTACACTTTATATGGTGAAACAGTTTATGTGCTGACGGAGCAAACCACTGAAGATGGCAAAACGTTCCTACAAGCGAAACAACAAATAGTCACTTTAGGTAAAACCAAAGATGACAAGGTGCATGTGCTATCAGGTTTAAACGAAAATGATCAAATTGTAACAAGCGGTCAAATTCGATTAAGTAATGGATCTCATGTCAAAATTGTTGAGTCTGACACGCTAGCGGCTCCATCTGTTCTTCCATCACTATAGGTCATTGAATGAAATTTACAGATACCTTTATAAAGCGCCCCATTTTAGCAATCTCTTTGAGCTTGTTAATTGTCTTATTGGGAATACAAGCGCTAAGCAAAATGCAGGTACGTGAGTACCCAGACATGACCAACACCGTAGTCACCGTAACCACCAGCTATTACGGCGCTAATGCGGATTTGATTCAGGGCTTTATCACCCAACCCATAGAGCAGGCTATTGCGCAGGCTGATAACATCGATTTTATCAGCTCGCAAAGTTTCTCTGGTAGTTCAACCATTACCGTTAATATGAAGTTGAATACTGATCCAAGTGGCGCGGTAGCTGATATTTTAGCTAAAGTTAACAGTGTAAGTTCTCAGCTACCAAGTGAAGCGGAAGATCCAACCATTGATGTTAGTACAGGATCCACTACTTCTGTTATCTATATTGCTTTCTCAAGTAAAGATCTTAACTCTAGCCAAATCACCGATTACTTAGAGCGTGTTATTAAGCCACAACTCTTTAGTATCAATGGTGTAGCAAAAGTTAATTTATACGGCGGTACTAAGTTTGCAATGCGTATCTGGTTAGATCCTGAACGCATGGCTGGCTTTGGTCTCAGCACTTCTGAAGTTGTCACCATTTTACAGGCAAATAATATCCAATCAGCTGCAGGCCAAGCGATGGGATACTTCACCTTGTATAATGGTAATAGTGAAACACAAGTAAAAGATGCAGCTGAACTAGAGAACTTAGTTGTTGCAACTCGTGAAGATGGAAAAACTATTCACCTTCAAGATATTGCACGTGTCTCACTAGAGAAAAGTCATGATACTTACCGTGCAATGGCCAATGGTAACGATGCAGTTGTTGTCGCAATTGATGCAGCACCAACAGCAAATCCATTGGATATTACAGCTGATGTAAGAGAAATGTTACCGGACTTGGAAAAAAGTAACCCAAGCTCGATTGACATGAAGGTTTTATATGACTCAACGCTAGCCATTGAGGAATCAATTAACGAAGTTGTTAAAACCATTGCTGAAGCAGGTTTAATTGTATTAATCGTTATGATTCTATTTTTAGGCTCATGGCGCGCAGTTATCATCCCTATTATTACCATTCCACTTTCATTGATTGGTGTTGCAGTAGTAATGCAGATGTTTGGTTTTACTATCAATTTAATGACACTATTAGCCATGGTTTTAGCGATTGGTCTGGTAGTTGATGATGCAATTGTTGTTGTAGAAAATATTGATAGACATATCAAAGCTGGGGAAGAACCGTTTCGTGCAGCAATCATTGGTACGCGTGAAATCGCGGTACCGGTTATTACTATGACCATTACCTTGGCTGCTGTATATGCACCGATTGCGTTAATGGGCGGTATCACCGGCTCTTTATTTACCGAGTTTGCATTAACACTCGCCGGCGCAGTATTTGTATCAGGTATTGTCGCATTAACACTATCGCCAATGATGTGTAGTAAAATGCTAGAAAGTAACCACCAACCGAACCGTTTTGAACGTGGTGTTGATAAAGCACTAACAGGGTTAACGAATAAATACGGACGTATCTTAGATACGATCATGTTGCGTCGCCCTGCTGTGATTTTATTTGCTCTATTGGTTTTTGCTTCATTACCTTTTTTATTCAAGTTTATCCCTTCAGAGTTAGCACCAAGTGAAGATAAAGGTGCATTAATGATGCTTTCAAAAGCACCAGCTAATGCGAACTTGGACTTTATTGAAAATAGTATGCGTGTTGTAACGGGAGAAATTGCGAAACAACCAGAAGTTGAAAGTAGTTTAGCGATGTCAGGTATTCCTAACGCAAACCAAGCATTTGGTATTGCGATTATGAAAACTTGGAGCCAACGTGAAAAAGATCCAAAGGAACTATCAGCAACATTAACACCTAAGTTTAATGATATTCCTTCGGTTGCCACAACTGCATTCCAAATGCCTGAGCTACCAGGTTCTTCAGGCGGCTTGCCGGTGCAATTCGTAATCACTACTTCTAACCCATTTGAAAGCTTAGTGAGTATTGCTTCAGATGTATTAGCAGAGACACAAGCAAACCCAACATTTGTTTATTCTGAATTAGATTTAGCATTTGATTCAGCAACAATGAACATCAAGATTGACCGTGATAGAGCCGGCGCATACGGCATTACCATGCAAGATATTGGTGTGACATTAGGGACATTGCTAAGTGATGGCTATTTAAATCGTATCGACTTAGATGGCCGTAGCTATGAGGTAATTGCACAAGTAGAACGTAAATATCGACTATCACCAGATAAACTAGGCGATCTTTATGTGCGCGCAAAAAATAATGACATGGTACCGTTAAGTGAACTCATTAGTATTGATGTTGTTGCAGAGCCTCGTTCTCTACCACACTTTAATCAATTAAATAGTGCAACAGTTGGGGCAGTACTTGCACCAGGTAGTACGATGGGACAAGCGGTAACCTTCTTTGAAGAGATGGCAACAACTAAGTTACCACAAGGTTATCGTCATGATTACTTGGGTGAATCTCGTCAATTTGTATCTGAAGGCGGCGCGTTATATGTCACTTTCATCTTAGCGCTATTCATTATCTTCTTGGTATTAGCTAGCCAATTTGAAAGTATACGTGACCCATTAGTTATTCTAATGACTGTACCGTTAGCGATCAGTGGTGCCTTAGTCGCCTTAGCTTGGGGTGCTGCGAGTATGAATATCTATACTCAAGTTGGATTAATCACCTTGGTTGGTTTAATTACTAAACACGGTATTTTAATTGCAGAAGTTGCTAAAGAAGAGCAGCTACATCATGGTTTAGATAAAATCAGTGCAGTTAAAAAAGCGGCTTCAATACGTTTACGTCCAATCTTAATGACCACAGCGGCAATGGTAGCAGGACTGGTTCCTTTATTATTTGCAACGGGTGCTGGTGCAGTAAGTCGTTTTGGTATTGGTATCGTAATTGTTGCAGGTTTATCGATTGGTACGCTGTTTACGCTATTTATTTTACCGGTTATTTATTCTTTCATTGCCAGCGATCATAAACAGATTCCTGAGTTTGAAGAAGGTAAAACATTGAAGGTAAATGAGAAGTAAGTAATCAAATAATAACTTAGATGATTAAATGTTATGCCACCTAATGTCTTTTAGCACATTAGGTGGCATTTTTTTAATTCAATAATCAATATTTCAAACCAACTATCTATTTAAAGTGTCATTAAATACCGTACTGTTCGCGGTATGCTTTTACTGACTCAAGGTGTTGTTGCATTGATGGCAATGTTTCTAGGTAACTCACCACATCTGCTAGTTTCACAATAGAAATAACTTTAGCACTGTAATCACGCTCAACTTCTTGAATCGCAGAAAGCTCTGCTTTACCTTTTTCTTGACGATCTAATGCAATCAATACACCGGCTAATTCTGCTTTATGTACATTGATGATATCCATTGATTCACGAATAGCTGTACCGGCTGTGATCACATCATCCACCAGCATTATTTTTCCTGTTAACTCAGAACCCACTAAACTACCACCTTCACCGTGTGTTTTTGCTTCTTTACGGTTAAAGCAGTATGGGATATCTAAATCGTAATCATTTGATAGTGCAACGGCTGTAGTTGTTGCAATTGGGATCCCTTTATAAGCAGGGCCAAATAATAGGTCATAGTCAATACCCGCATCTTGTAATGCTGCAGCATAAAAGCGCCCTAAACGCGCTAAATCTCTACCAGTATTAAACAGGCCCGCATTAAAGAAGTAAGGGCTAATACGTCCTGATTTTAAAGTAAACTCGCCAAATTTTAGTACCTGTTTTTCGATAGCAAATTCAATAAACTCTTTTTGATAATCTTTCATTATTTTACTCCGCGCTTAAGGCTTTTTTTTGTTCAATGATTAAATTTTTAATACTGTTGTTTGCTAGACTCAACATAGCTAATAGCTGTTCATGACTAAAAGTACCTACTTCAGCGGTACCTTGAATCTCTATCATGCCACCTGTTTCAGTCATCACAATGTTCATATCAGTTTCAGCTTTCGCATCTTCGGCATAATCTAGGTCACATACAGGGGTGCCTTTATAAATACCTACTGAAACCGCTGCGATCATCTGCTTTAATGGGCTCTTCTTTAATTTTCCTTGCGCGACCATCCAACGCAATGCATCCACCAACGCAATGCACGCACCAGTAATAGAAGCACAACGTGTACCACCATCAGCTTGGATAACATCACAATCAATGGTGATCGTATGGTCACCTAACGCCTTTAAATTAACCGCGGCTCTTAACGAACGGGCAATTAAGCGCTGAATTTCTAATGTGCGTCCGCTTTGCTGCCCTCGAGCGGCCTCACGTTGGTTACGTGAATGTGTTGCACGAGGTAACAACCCATACTCAGCCGTCACCCATCCTTTACCTTGCCCTCTTAAAAAGCGAGGAACTGAAGACGTCACAGAAGCGTTACATAATACTTTTGTATTACCTACTTCAATTAGGACAGATCCTTCAGCGTAATCAGTATAATGACGGGTAATTTTTACATTACGGCTTTGTTCTGGTGTTCGTTTCGTTGCACGCATATAGCGAAGCCTTCTCATAAAAATTAGCGGCGATTATACCTGTAATAGTGTCCCCTGCAAAATAGATAGAAAAGCCTTATTGTCGTTATTAACGCTCTTTTGTAAATCTACGCACAAGTGATGAAGCGAATCTTAGCACCATCAATTTTGATAAAATGAAGAATGACTTTCCATCATCAGAATTTAGATAGTTAAGCCAAACTAAAATAATAAAAACTTCGCTGGATACAATCTCAATTTTGCAACAAAAAGTCACAGGTAATGTAGGGATGATTTGATGAAGGGATCTAACAAAGTAAAGGAAATATCAGTCAATAACAATGTTGAAGAGGAGCTAGCTATTGATGCTAATAAGATTAAAACACATCGATTATAATTTAATGGTTTCAATACTCACGTATCACATAGATGATGCAGAAGATCCTATTGCAACGGTTGATGATATGGTTAAGCGGTCTACTAATAACAACTAAGTACTAGAGACTGTAATAAAAACTGTGTAACTGCTTATTTATAATCCTACTATTTGGAAAAGGATAAGCAGTTATGGATCAGAAACAATTAGAAGCGTTTGCTCGTGAAGCCGCTAAAACATTAAAAACAGAAAAAGACCTCAACAACTTCAGTCAGATGTTAACCAAGATAACCGTTGAAGCTGCATTAAACGCAGAGTTAGATGAGCACCTCGGTTACTCTAAACATCGTCAATCATCTACCAGTAATAGCCGTAACGGCACTTCAAGCAAAACTATCATTACTGATGATGGGCAATTTGAACTTGAAACTCCCCGTGACAGAGAAGGCTCGTTTGAGCCTCAACTAGTCAAAAAACAACAAACTCGTTTTACTTCTATGGATGACAAGGTGCTGATGTTTCTGCTTCGCTTATTTCAAGAATTACTGATTCGGTTATTGAGCAAGTCGTCGAATGGCAATCTAGGCCATTAGATAGCGTCTACCCTATCGTTTATCTTGATTGTATTGTACTTAAAATTCGCCAGGATAAACGAGTGATTAATAAAGCGGTCTATCTTGCATTGGGCGTTAATATGGAAGGTCAGAAAGAGCTATTGGGCATGTGGATGTCTGAAAATGAAGGCGCTAAGTTCTGGCTTAACGTGTTGACTGAGCTTCAAAATCGAGGCGTTAAAGATATCTTAATCGCCTGTATTGATGGCCTCAAAGGCTTTCCTGATGCGATTAACACCGTTTACCCAGAAGCACAGATACAACTCTGTATCGTACATATGGTCCGAAACTCGGTAAAGTACGTGCCTTGGAAGGATTACAAAGAACTTACTGGTGATTTAAAAGGAATTTAT